>JAFGSM010000100.1 GCA_016934595.1 bacterium
ATTATATCGCTAAAATATATACCAAATTTATAATATTAAACTTATTTTTAAGGACATTTCAGACTTTTTACGAGGCCATCAATATTATTATGCAGAAATTTATTACTGGCCCATTTTATGCAAAGATAATTATGGTTTGGACATTTTAGAGCAATTAAAGCGCTGTGATAGAATTTTTTGTTTAAAAATGCCGATTAAATATAAGACTGTCCGAAGGGATTTCTTATATAGGGATTTCTTATATAATACATGAAAACAACACAAAAGGAGGTTAAAATGGCTTTTCCAAACCATAAGATCACTGTTATAATATTGTCCTGTCTTTTTATCTTAGCGTTATCCCTCGGTTTTTCCTCAATGCATGGTATTGATGTATGGGCAACTGAGGCCAAAGGTCTGACAGAATCAGCGCAATCAGGCCAAAATATATTTGAAGAGGTGAATTGCCTTATGTGTCATCTTCTGAATGGAGAAGGAGGCGGCCTTGATGACGCGCCTGATCTGGCAGGTGTTTCCACAAGGCTGAAACCCGAGGAAATGAAAAAATGGCTAAAGGATCATTTATACGAAGAGCCAAGGCTTTCTATGTTTGAGGAAGACCCGACGGACGATGATATTGGCAAATTGACGGATTACCTGCAGACGCTTTGAGAATAAAAAATTTCTGAACTTTGAATAGCCATTAAAATGCCGCATTAAAAGGCATTTTAATGGCTATATCCATTCTACTATGACAATCTTGATGTAAAAAACGCCTCCTTCCTCATCAGATCGATGCACCTTGAAGATATCTCCGTCTATCGCTGAAGAAGGAAGCCTTACGGTGTGCTGTCCGTTTCTTGTATTGATATCCTTGAACATCCCGTTTCTGATTTCCCTTTGGGTAACCAGGACGCTTACTATCTCTTCCCCATGATTTCTTCCCATACCCTTGCCTGGTCTGAATACTGATTGATAAACCCATGTCAGATTAAATTGGAGGGCGATCATAATCAGCACAATCAGGGTCGCTAAAAATAAAGCGGCAGTTCGTCTCAAGAGAGGGACACTCGTCTTTCTGACCACCAAGGTTTTTGCTATCTTGTCATGCCATGCCTGTTTTTTTCTGTCTAAGGCTATCCACAAGAATCCTATCCCCAAAAAGAGCTCTGAGATAAAATAGGACAGGGTTCTCAAGAATGCCTCGGCATAAGAGAATCCTGTATGTTCATTTTTAGGGATTATCATCAGGCCAAAGAATTTCTTGCCTGGGGTTGTCTTAAAACGGCCAAGAAATAGGGCGTGATAGAATATAAAAAGCAGGATGATAAAAAGGTTTATTTTTTCCAGGTTTGGAAAAAGCTCGCGACCTATAGCAGTAGAGTAAGCAAGGCTTCCTAAAAATATGGCGATGAGAAGTATAATCAGCCAGTCCATCCAGAAGGCCCCCATCCTTATCCAGAACCCTGCCAGATGACAGGGTTCTGGAGCATCAAAGGTTGATGGCCGCGATGGCTCAAATGCCTGGCCGGATAGCGCAGACATATCTATATAGCCGGTCTCTTGATCGCAGGATAGCCTTATGCCGCATGAAGGGCAAAAATGGGTGTCTATTTCCTTAATGCGCTTGCTGCATTTGGGACAGATGGTTTTAGTATTAAATAACACATGTATCCTTTATGGAATTGTCAGCCTCAATGGGAAATATGACGTTCCAAAGGAAGGGAACCCTAAACCATAAAAACCGCCGTAAGTTGTCCCGCCAAGATAACCACCATACAGAGAGCCGCCTATAAACCCGCCATAAGTCGTTCCGCCAATAAGACCGCCATATAATGAGCCGCCAATGAAACCGCCCAAAAGACCTCCATAAAGGGATCCGCCAATAAGACCTCCATACATTGATCCGCCGGCATAACCGCCGTAAAGTGCCCCTCCGGCTAATCCGCCATAATAGGAACCCCCGAAGAATCCGCCATAAGTTGTTCCGCCAATAAGACCGCCATATATCGAGCCTCCAATATAACCGCCATAAGTTGTTCCGCCAATAAGACCGCCATATAGCGAGCCTCCAATATAACCGCCATAAGGATATCCGCCGCCTAAGAATCCGCCGTATGGGATGCCGGAACCAGGGAATAGCCCTCCCCAGGGTGGTTGATATGGCGGGGGCTGTACGGTCTGGCATGCACCCTGATTTTTGATATTAATACCGCTGCTTCTCGCGACGCATTCATTGGAATATGTTTTTCCGTCGCAGCCGCAAACAGGATTATATACCTCTATACAATATTCCGGTTTTGGTTTGCATACCCCAAAACCTCCTGAGCACTGCCCGATCTCTTTCTGACAATACATATAGGAAGGGCATCCCCAATTGCCCTGACAATACATGCTGCTGCCTGACGGGCACTCTCCGCTAAGCTGTACATTGATACCTTGTTTCGCAGCTTCACATGCATTGGGATATGTAGCGCCGTCACATCCACAGACAGGTTGCCATATCTCAGGGCATGCATCCGGAATAGAGACACACGTTCCCTGTCCCTGCTGGCAATCCCCTTCTGTCTTTTTACAATAAAAACCATTAGGGCAACCGCCATTATTATCACATTGTGTCACAGCGCTTCCTGTGCATTCTCCCGTATAACTGACATTCACACCCATTGATGTGGCGACACATGCATTGGAGTAAGTCTTGCCATCGCATCCGCAGACAGGGTACCATGTTTGAATGCACGACTGAGGCGGAGGCGAACAAATGCCTACTCCATCGCAATTTCCGGGTCTTTTCTGGCATACAGTCCCAGGCCACTGAGAACAATCACTTGTAAAATAACACGCAGGCCCCGTGCCTTCGCATTCGCCTGGGTAATCGACATTTATGCCGGCTGCCGCAGCCTCACATTCATTAGGATAGGTATTCCCGTCACATCCGCATACAGGCGACCATACCTGTGGACAAACCTGGGGCCTGCCTGCACATATCCCTTCCCCGATACAATTCCCATCGGTCATCTTGCAGTAAGAATCTGCGGTGGTACAGGAACTATTATTCGTACAGGGCGTTGGTGTTTGCCCTGGTATACATTCGCCGACATAGGCGATATTGATACCATTTGCGCCTGCGACACATTCATTGGGATAGGTATTCCCATTACACCCGCAGACAGGCGACCATATATCGGCGCATATATCAGGTGCAGAGACGCATAACCCATTCCCGTCACAATTACCAAAATCCTTTTTACAATAAAATCCCGGTGAGCATTGGCCATTATTTGCGCAACTCGCAGCGCCTGGACAGCATTCGCCTATATGGTTGATGCTGATTCCCTTAGCAGAGGCTTCGCACTCATTTGGATAGGTCTTGCCATCGCATCCGCAGACAGGTTCCCATATATCCGGACACATATGGGGTTTGCGAATACATGTCCCCTGTCCATTACAATCCCCTGTCGATTTTTGACAAAAGGAGTTCTGTGAGCAACCATTATTATTCGAGCAGCCTTCCGCGCTTGTCTGGCATTCTCCTTGATGGTCAACATTGACCCCATTAGCGGCTGCCTCACATTCATTCGGGTAAGTGACCCCGTCGCATCCACATACAGGATCCCAGATTTGGGTACATACAGAAGGACGCGCAATACATGATCCAACCCCTCCGCAATCCCCGATAGATTTTTTACAATACCCATCAGGAGAACATCCGGTATTGTCTGAACAGGTATCTCCTCCTGGCTGGCATTCCCCATTGTAAAACACATTTATGCCTTGGGCGGCTGCCTCGCATTCATTAGGATAGGTATTCCCGTCACATCCGCACACAGGAGCCCATATTTGCGGGCAAATAACCGGCCTTGGCGAACATGTCCCCTGACCTCCACAATCCCCCACTGCCTTATTGCAATAAGAACCTGGGGCGCACTCATTATTATCCGTGCAAAAAGCTGTACCCTGGCTGCATTGTCCGGTATAGGCCACATTTATACCACGCCTTTCGGCCTCGCATTGATTAGGATAGGTATTCCCGTCACATCCGCACACAGGCGCCCATAAATCTTTTGGACAGGACATCGGTTTGTCAGCGCAAACCCCGTTTCCTGAGCAATCGCCGATCTGATTCTTACAAAAGTCCTTTTTGGGACACTGAGAGCTGCTTGTACAGGCGCTTCCGGTAGAACCTCCCATTTGCGCAAAAGGGGCTTTTGTTTGAACAAGGATTATAAAACACAAGCATAGCACTATGATTTCCAGGACATTTAAACAGGAATGTCTTGTCTTTGTTTTATTATAGATCATGGCCAATCCCTCCATAGTGTTTTGAAACGTTAGGTATCTCTACCTTAATATAATAATATAATAAAAGAAAGATGCGCTGAATGGTTACACATTATGGTTTATTTTCAAAAGATGAGCGATAAATCTGGTAATCTGCTTATGTAACTATTTTACAACAAAAAAAGTTTTTGAGCAAATTGAGAAAAAGCCGTGTCATGGAGGCGGATCATGAAAGCCGGAACCCAGGATTTTCAGGTGAAACGCCCATGAATCTTCGATTCACAAAGGGAATGAAAATACCCAGAAGGGATTTTCAGATGAAGTTGATTGAATAAGATGGACAAGGAGGAAAACCGGATACGAATGGCATCAGGCTTTTGATTCGGCAGCCTTTTCAGTCCTTCTTTGCATCATGTATTGTTGAGCAATAGTGAGGACGTTGTTCAGCAGCCAGTATATCACCAGCCCTGAAGGGAATCCCAGGAAAAATACGGTAAAAATGACCGGCATCCAGTACATCATCTGGGCCTGTTTCGGATCCATCCCTGTAGGCGTCATCTTCTGCTGGATAAACATAGATATCCCCATCAATACAGGTGTAATCAGCAGCGGGTCCATTGCGGACAGGTCATTGATCCACAGCATAAATGGCGCTCCCCTTATTTCAATGGAGACGAGGAGCGCTTCATACAGCGCAAAGAATACGGGTATCTGAAGCACCAGTGGCAGGCAGCCGCCCAAGGGATTCACCCCATGACTTTTATACAGTTCCATTACCTCTTTGTTCATGCGGGTGGGGTCGCTTTTGTGCTTTTCCCGAAGCGCCGCCATCTTGGGCTGTATCTTCTGCATCTCCCTCATCGAGCCAAAGCCCTTTTCCGTGAGAGGCCAGAATACGATCTTGATGATCAAGGTCAGTATGATGATCGCAAAGCCATAATTTGGCAAAAATGAATACGATTTTTTCAAAAACCATATAGACGGGCGGGCAAGAAAGGAAAACCACCCATAGTCGATTATCTCCGCAAAATGCGCCGTGACGCCCTTTACATCTTCATCCCTTTTGGGGCCTATGTATACCGCATAGCTATCCTGCACCTCTTCGCCAGGCCCGATTATACGGGCTGGATATCTTACGCCGATGGTGACAAGTTCATCATGTTCCGCTGTTTCTTTGTATATTAACGCTTCCGATTCAGTCTTCTGAGGTATGATCGATGCGGCAAAATAGGTATTCTCATAAGCTATCCACTCAATAAAACCTTTTCTTCTGATGGTTTCCTTCACCTTCTTTGGCTTTATCCGTGTCTTCTTTCCATCAGCCCATAACGCCGTCCCTACAAACCTGTGGTGTCTTTCCGCCTTTTCCCTGCGAATCCCCGGACCCCAGGTAAGCGCATAGTCGATCCCCTGTTTAGTCCCGGAGACATTCTTCATGCGGATATCAAGCTCAATACTGTAACCCTTTTCAAAAAACCTGAATTCCTTTTCAATCATTATCCCCCTGTCATCCAAAAAGGACATGACAAGCGATCGTATATTATTATTCTGATCATCGGAGTATTTCCTTTCAGTTACTTCGTAAATCCCTTCGGCAAAGGCATCCTCGCCGCCCGCATCTATCTCCGTAGACAGTTTAATATCAAGCGGGGGTTTTGCCCCATGAACAGGCTCAGGCGCCATCTCAACCAGGGATGCATCCTCCCCTTTATCATCCTTCCGTCTAAACAGGGCTATATATGCGTTTGCCGTCTGCCTCCAAAAACTCTTTTTGAGAGGCCATGTCTCATAGTGTGTTTCTTCCTTATATTCTTTCAGTTTCCAGCTCTTGAGGCATCCGCCTTTGTTGCTGAAGATTGCCTTGTAATGTTCATTCTCAATGGTAAATTCCTTTTCAATCCTATCCTTCTGTGATTCGAGAATACCCTTTAGATTGCTGCCATGCGCCATTTCCGGTGGGTTTTCCATATCGGTCATGGCTATCTCTTCGTTTTTTTCAGGAGTCTCTTGTTTGATAACGCGCCTGGGCGCAAATAGATATTGATAAAGAACTATGATCAAGATTGACAGGATAATTGCCAAAAGGGCCCGGTCTTCCATTTAACCTTCCTTTGCCTTTCTTCTACATATTGCAGATCGACCTTGTGAAAAATTGCAGATAGGCCTTGTGAAAAATAAAAACATAATTCTACACGCATACGCACCCAAAAGTAAAATCCTTTTTTCTGTTATGGCACAGGATCGAATCCACCTTGGTTCCAGGGGTGACATCTGCATATACGCATGATCGACAATTTTGATCCTTTGAGGAGACCGTGTTTTTTTAATGCCTGGATCGAATAGCTCGAACAGGCAGGGATGAATCTGCAATGCCGGCCAAGAAAAGGAGAGACAATCTTTTGATATGCTATGATTATAAAGACTATTAAAGGAAGCAGAAAAGCCCCGGATATCATACCGGAAATCGTATGTTTTTGATTACGAATAATCCCACCCTCCTGATAATCCTGGAGCTAAAAGCTATGCAGCGTTATGCAGTCAAATCTGGCAAAATCGCGATCCTCGATCAAAATATCTCTGATCCCCATGCTCTTTATAGACTGCAACGATTTGAGCATCAAAAAGGAGATTCCCATATGGGTACGCGCTTTTTTTACTATATCATGGAGGATTATCCAAGATGTTACTATCGGCGGCAATCATCCGCGTCTGTCCATACGATCATAAGAGAATCGCGATCTGAGATATCGATGGTCGTTCTTATGCATATAAAAATAACAGCCATGCATAAATATGTCAAATGATTTTTACACTCAAATCTTTTAGTGATTGCAATGATAGCATTCTATGTTATACAATTCATCATAGATGTGGGAGAGACAGTATGATGAAAAGCTCACAGGAACAGGCAGTCAATAAAAGGCAGGTCAATATGTTTCGGATATTATTTCATCTGCCTAGTTTCATCAAGGTATTCGGAAGGCTTATGAAGGACAGAAGGGTTCCTTGGTACGCCAAGGCTTTGCCGTGTCTTGCGATTGCGTATATTATAAGTCCGTTCGATCTTATCCCTGGCATTTTAGTGCCCTTGATCGGAGGACTTGACGACCTCATAGCCCTTTTACTCGGCATGAAAGGTCTTGTTGCCCTGACGCCCAGGCATATTATAGACGAGCACCTGTCCATGATTGATCAAAAACATTCCAGGGCTTAGGCATAAATTTTATCGATTTGGCTTAATCTATTTTTTGGTGAGACTACCTGTTTCTGTAAGGTTTCGAGCATTTCCTTTATCGTGGTGCTGTCATTTGAAAATCCTTAAGATTTTCAGACTTCTTTGTGCCAGAATCTTCGGCATGAGGGTTTCATCTGGAACTTCAACTAACCGGTCTTCCCCTTTCAGGCAAGGACAGATAATCTCATAATGTTATTGAATCCCCTGATATTTTTTAAAAATTTATAATCAGCAGTAATAAATGAAATCTTCTCTAATTCCGACAGGGCTAAAAAACACGCATCATATATTGTGACATCATTTCTAACAGCTATTTCGATAGCAAGCTCCATTGCAACCGGATCAATATTTTTTACATCAAAATCCATATCAAATAGTGTGTTTACAGCCTTTTTGATGTCGTCTTCCGTGAAGCTGGGATTATATCTCAGGGCGTTTGCAATTTCATAAAATAACAGATCAGGCACAACGATGGAACATTTTCTCTCGAGTATTTGGTGCCGCAGGTTTAGCGATGCTTTAAGGTCGTCTTCATCTGACTCGCTAAACCATTTGACCACTACGGATGTGTCCAATACATACCTTATCATGTTTTCATTTCTCTCCACTTCCGCACCTCTGCAATGCCATCCCACCTCCCTGATTTTTTTCTCAAGCTGTCCTGAACAGAGATTGCTTTTTTTATTTTTATCTTTCTTCGCTCATCCTCAAACCTTTTCTGATAATCTTCGATCAACATCTTCGCTGCATCCCTCAGCAGCATACTTCTGCTTTTTTTTAAATTATGTGCTATTTTATCAAGATTTTCAAGCAGTTCATCAGGAAAGACCATATTGATCCTCACAATAATTACACCTCCTTATTACACATTTTATATCTATATTATCATTACATATGCATTGCGTCAATCTATAAGCCATTGCTTGTCAAGCCAAAATAGAAATGTCCATTTTTCACCAAAGTAGAAATGTCCATTTTGATAGTATAGACCTCAATCCCCAATGGTTTCG
>JAFGSM010000101.1 GCA_016934595.1 bacterium
AAAGCCGCTTATAGACTCAAAAGGCATTCTATAGGTATTGAAGTTCAAGCATCTTACTGTGACCTTGTTTTGAATAAATTCGTAAATAAACAACTCTACCTGTACGAAAAAAAGGATGAATATGCAGCCAATTCAGATTCATGAGGTAAAAAAATATATAGAAAAGAATATTGGCGATTTTCACTCGGATAGATTAAAAAACCTAAAAAAACTTAGATTAATTCAGATTTTAAAGAGAAAAAATCCTTATTTATTTAAAGCCAAAAATATCTTAACAGCTCAAGATTTAATAAGAACCCTCCTTGATGCCCATTTATCCTCTCAAGAGGAAACTCTATTTGGTGACTTTCTTGAAGGATTGGCAATCTTCATAAATGAGAAGGTTTATAACGGCAAAAAATCTTCAGCAGAAGGCATTGATTTGGAATTTTTCAAAGACAACATCAGATATATTATTTCAATTAAATCTGGACCAAATTGGGGAAACAGCAGACAGATAAATAAAATGAAAGATGATTTTAAAAAGGCAAAAAGGATTTTAAGGTCAAACAATCCAGAAGTTCAAATCGTTTCTGTGAATGGTTGCTGCTATGGCCGAGAGAATAATCCTGATAAGGGTGAGTATTTCAAATACTGTGGGCAGAGGTTTTGGGAGCTTATTTCTGGAAATAGTGAGCTTTATGTTGAAATAATTGAGCCGTTAGGGTATAAGTCAAAAGAGAAAAATCAAGAATTTCTTGAGGAATATTCCCAAATTATAAATCAGTTTACATTAGAGTTTAGCCAAACTTTTTGTATTAATGGAAAAATTGATTGGAATGCCTTGGTAAAATTTAATTCTTCTATTTCGAAACCCAACGATAAATAGCATCTAATTTCCAATTCAGCGGATGTGTTCGCCTTCTGCCTTTTGGGAGCATACAAAGCCTTGATGGCAATGTGCTGTTTTTTCATGATAGGTACATGATAGGTATAATATTATGATGTTCGTCGATATTGATAACAAAAACTGCTCCTTTGAAAAAAATCAAAAACTGGTAGAGAATATCAGGCGGTTAAAAAAAGAGCGCAACGCCATAATACTGACCCACAATTATCAGAGGCCTGAGATACAGGATATAGGCGACCACTGCGGGGATTCATTGGGCCTTTGCAGGATTGCGGCTTCGTCAAACGCTGATGTAATATGCTTCTGCGGGGTAAGGTTTATGGCGGAAAGTGCAGCCATTCTCAACCCTGGGAAAAAGGTCATCCTTCCTGCCCCTGAGGCGGGCTGTTCCCTGGCAGACGACCTGAGCATAGAAACACTGAGAACGCTTAAGTCAAAATACCCGAATGCAGCGGTAGTCTGCTATGTCAATTCAAGCGCCGGGGTAAAGGCAGAAAGCGACATATGCTGCACATCGGCCAATGCAGTACAGGTGGTGAATTCCCTCAAAGATTACGAAGAGGTCCTCTTTGTGCCTGATCATAACCTAGGACACTATGTCAGCCTCCATACGGACAAGAAGGTCTATCTGGCTGAGGTATACTGCAATGCGCACCACGATCTGGAAAAGGCAGACGCAGTCCGTCTCAAGAAATTGCACCCCAACGCCAAGTTCATTGCGCACCCCGAGTGCAAACCAGAGGTCCTGGAACTGGCCGATTTTGTTTCAAGCACCTCGGGTATGTCTAAATATGTCGGTGACTCAGGTGCGCGGGAATTCATTGTGGGCACGGAAATTGGGATGGTCTACAGGCTTCAGAAAGACTTCCCTGAATACCTTTTCTATCCGGTATCTGATAAGATGATCTGCAACGACATGAAACTGATTACCCTGGAGAGACTGGCCTATTCACTGGAAACATTGACACCTGTAGTAGAGGTGCCTGAGAAAATCCGTTTAAAGGCAAAACAGGCGCTGGACAGGATGATGAAGATCAAGTGAAAGTCACATGCAGAAGTTCGGCACAAAGTGGTATGAAAATCCGGAAAGACTTTCAAACGAAATGCCCATTAATATTTGATTCACTGAGCGAAATGAAAATGCCAAAGGGGATTTTAAGATGAAAGGCGATGATATCCGCAGAAGGTTCCTTGATTACTTTAAAAGCAAAGGGCACACCATACTCCTTAGCTCTTCCTTAGTGCCAAGCCATGACCCTACCCTCCTTTTCACAAATGCCGGAATGGTTCAATTCAAGGATGTATTCACAGGTCAGGCTGAAAGGCCATATTCAAGGGCGGCAACCTGTCAGAAGTGTATGCGGGCCGGAGGCAAACACAACGATCTTGAGAATGTCGGACGCACTGCCAGACATCATACCTTTTTCGAGATGCTCGGCAATTTTTCTTTCGGAGATTATTTCAAGGAAGAGGCCATACAGATGGGATGGGAGTTCCTCACAAAGGAGGTCGGCCTGCCAAAGGAAAAACTGTGGGTGACGGTGTTCCATGAGGATGAGGAGGCCGCCAGGATTTGGCAAAAACAGACCGGCATCCTATCCAGCCGCATAGTCAAAATGGGGGAAAAGGACAACTTCTGGTCGATGGGCGACACAGGCCCATGCGGACCATGCTCGGAAATCGTCATAGATCAAGGGCCTGAGCTCTCCTGCGGAAATCCTGGCTGTAAGGTCGGCTGTGATTGCGACAGGTATCTTGAGATATGGAATCTTGTTTTTATGCAGTATGAACGTCATGGAGACGGCAAGATTACTCCCCTGCCAAAGCCCAGCATCGACACAGGCATGGGCCTTGAAAGGGTCGCCGCAGTCCTCCAGGGCGGAAAATCAAATTATGAAACCGACCTGTTCATGCCTATAATAAAAGCAATAGAAAAAAATACCGGCCAGCGTTATGGCCATGACCATAAGACGAATGTCTCTTTTCAGGTAATAAGCGACCATATCCGGGCCATTACATTCCTGCTTGCAGATGGGGTGCTTCCATCAAATGAAGGCAGGGGTTATGTGCTGCGCCGGATCATAAGGCGCGCGGCAAGGCACGGAAAGCTCATACATATCGAAAGGCCATTTTTATGTGAACTGATCACGACTGTGTCAGGGGTAATGAAAGCGGCCTATCCTGAGATAGAGGAACATATTGCATATATATCCACCATAACAGGCCAGGAAGAAGAGAGGTTTCAGTATGCCCTTGACCGGGGCCTTGGCATGCTCTATGAGATGACAGGTTCTGCAAAAAAAAGGGGCGAAACCATGATAAGCGGAAAAGAGATATTCCGGCTATACGACACCTATGGCTTCCCCCTCGACCTTACCCAGGAGATACTCTCAGAGCAGGGACTCGGCTTTGATCAAAACGGGTTCGAAAACGCCATGGAAAATCAAAAGGAGCAGGCCCGCAAACACTGGCAGGGCTCAGGTGAAAAGGAGGTCAAGGAGATATACAGGCAGCTTGCATCAGAGCTTCCTGCCACGAAGTTTTTGGGCTACGATGAATCTGAAGGCTCAAGCATAGTCATGGCCATCATATCCGGACAGGAGAGGATTGATGAGGCAAGAGAAGGACAGGAGGTGGAGGTGATCCTTGACCAAACGCCATTCTATGCAGAAAAGGGAGGCCAAATAGGGGATAAGGGAGTCATCAAGGGCGGCAATATGACCGGGGACGTAATAAATACCCTGTCTCATGCCGATATTACACTGCATAAGGTAAGAATCAACAGAGGCACCATCAGGTCAGGAGATCAGGTATATGTAAAGGTGAATAAGGAAAGGCTTGAGGCTATTTCGCTCAACCACACAGCCACCCATCTCCTGCATTCGGCTCTCAGGGATGTGCTTGGAGATCACGTCAGGCAGGCAGGATCGCTTGTAGCAGAGGACAGGCTTAGGTTTGACTTTACACATTTTTCCCCCCTTGCCCAGAAAGAGATAAGGCGTGTGGAGGAGATTGTAAATGATCAGATAAGGGCGGACACCCCGGTTTCCAAAAAGGAAATGGCATTGAAAGAGGCGATTGCCATGGGCGCAATGGCACTGTTTGGTGAAAAATATCAGGACAGGGTCAGGGTTATACAGATATCGAACTTCAGCACAGAGCTTTGCGGAGGGACACACTGCCAAAGCACAGGGCAGATAGGCATGTTCATAATCCTGTCCGAGTCAGGGATCGCTGCCGGAGTAAGAAGGATAGAGGCGATCACAGGCAAGGCAGCCTTTTCATACGTCCAGGGGCTGCGGAAAAAGATTGCGGCCATAGCGGATATGCTCAAGACATCCGAGGCGGAACTTGAAGGGCGGATAGAAGGTATTATTGGACAGGTCAGGGACCTTGAAAAAAATATAAAAGGGCTTAAGACAAGAATGGCTCAATCGGATATAGGCCCTATACTGGATCAGGCTAAAGAAATAGGAGGCATAAGGCTTCTGACACACCGGCTGTCAGCGCCTGATATGGATATGGACGGCCTGCGTAATATGGCAGACATGCTGTCCGAAAGGCTCGGATCAGGTGTCATTGTGCTTGCCGCAGATATCAATGGCAAGGCAAACCTGCTTGTTAAGATAAGCAAAGACCTGACAAAGAGGGTGAGCGCCGTGGACCTGATACGCAGAATCGCCGTTCATGTGGGTGGATCAGGTGGGGGTCGTCCTGATATGGCCCAGGCAGGTGGAAACAGACCTGACGGGATAGACAAGGCATTGCGTTCGGCGTTTGAAACTGTAAGCGGTATGATAGAAGCAAATAAGTGACATCGCGGTTTACGGTATCAGCAATTCTCATTATGACCACCTTATTTTAAAAGAATAGGCCGTTTTAGGGGAATTACTCAAATCTTGAATATGCCATTATCCTAATTAATTTTCGTAATAAGAATTGCTGTTACCTTTTAATGTAAGCATAGAGTATAATATTAGTATAAATAACTAAGGAGGTGTTATTAGTCATGTGTGAAGAACATAGAGTTTCAGAGTTTTTGCACCGTTTGGTGGCCGCGGGATGGGGATTTGTCTCCTTATCCGAGGAAAAGGCAAAAAAATTTATCGATGAGCTGATAACGAGGGGCGAGATCTCCGCAAAGGAAGGAGAAGGGCTGCTGAAAGGCATACTGGACCGGCTGGAATCAACAGGGAAGGATATAGAGACCAGGGTAGCCGAGATGGTCAGCAAGTACATCAAGAGGGAAAACATCTGCACAAAGTCGGATATCGATCAGCTTATCAAGAGGATTGAAAAGATCGAAAAGAAGTTGGATTCTTTGGACGTGAAAAACAAGTAGCCGCAAAAATACACAGCAATTCTCATTATGGCACTTTTTAACACAATATATAATATCTCTACTTTTGCATTTTTGTGTAACCTTATGAAAAAATTGACAAATTATGTTGTTTTGTTTGACCAGATATCTTATTGAAAAATATAACTTATTTGAAAAAAGTGCACAAGTAGAGTAATATTTATTCTATCTTAATATACAATATATGGCATGGAAATTGGTCATAATGAGAATTGCTGAAAAATACCAATATATTTAGGGCCATCTGACGACCCACATGCACTTGACATTTTAATGTACACTGAAAAAGCGCAAAGATATCAATATAATTATATTTAGCATATTTAGGACCATCTGATGCCTCTGCCCAAGATAGGCCAGACCTATAAAAACCTACAGCGCCTCAGGCAAATCCTTAATGTTTTGATAAAACACGGGTTTGGCCAGATTGTGGAACAGATCCATCTGCTGGATTTCCTGTCTATGGGCAAGAGGCTGGTGACATTCAGCCCGCCTTTTATCCAGTCTAAGACTCGTATATCCATGCCTGTCAGGGTCAGAATGGCGTTTGAGGAGCTGGGCACCACCTTTATCAAATTAGGGCAGCTCCTGTCATTAAGACCCGACATCATACCTGAGGAGTTTATAGAGGAGTTTAAAAAGCTCCAGGACAGCCTGCCTCCTTTACCTTTTTCCACTATTCAAAAAGTCCTTGAGGAGGAGCTTTGCTGCCCCTATTCCAGGATTTTCACTAATGTCGCCAAATATCCGGAAGGCTCAGCTTCGATTGCACAGGTTCATGAGGCAAAGCTTCTGGACGGCTCTGAGGTCATGATCAAGGTCCAGAGGCCCAATATAGAAAAGCAGATAGACGCGGACATAAATATTCTATTCCATATCGCCCACCTGCTGGAAAGATATATGCCCGAAAGCAGTATCTTTGATCCTGTCGGGCTGATAGAGGAATTCTCGAGATCCATTCACAGGGAACTTGATTTTACACTTGAGGCCAGCAATACACAAAAATTTAGAAACCTTTTTGAAGGCGATCCCACTGTCGCAATACCTAAGGTCTACTGGGAGATTACAACCAAAAGGGCGCTTATACTTCAAAAGATAACAGGGGCAAGGATAGACGATCTGGCCAGGATCGATTCGGAAGGATGGGACAGGAAACTTCTTGCCAGGAATGGCTGTCATATCTTCCTGAAACAATTTCTTGAATTCGGAACATTTCATGGGGATCCTCATCCTGGAAATCTTCTGGTTGTGGATGATGGCGTGCTTGGCATGGTGGATTTCGGTATCGTCGGAAGGCTGGATCCCCAGGTCATAGAAAGCTGCGCCCACATCTTCTTCTCCTATCTAAATAAGGATTACGAACGTCTTATTGAGGAATATATCAATCTGGGCTTTCTCACCGATGACAGTGATCTTCGTTCATTCAAGAGGGACTTCATCGACTTTATCGAGACATATTACGACCGCCCTCTAAAGCATATCTCCATAAGCGAGGTCTTCAACCAGTCCCTTGATATGGCCATAAAGCACAACATGCGGGCACCTGCAGATCTCATGCTCCTTGGAAAAACCCTTTTGTTCATCGAGGAAATCGGCAGGCAGCTTGATCCCGACATAAACCTTATGGAAATCTCGCGTCCATACGCCCAAAGACTTTTAAAACAAAGGCTTCAACCAAAACGCATAGCCAAAGAGGCGGTTAAAACCATATCCAGTATAACAAAGATCATGAGATATCTCCCCAATCAGGTCAATACACTAATCAAAAAACTGATCAAGGGGGAACTTGAGATAGAATTTGTCCATGTGGGTCTGGACAATCTTATCAGGGAGATCGACCGCTCGAGCAACCGTGTCGCCTTTGGCCTGATTATCTCCTCGATAATTGTCGGATCATCGATTATCATGTCGCTTAAGACTGGCCCATTGATCTATGGCTATCCGATGCTTGGGGTGATAGGCTTTGTCTCGGCAGGTTTGATGGGTCTCGGGCTGGCCATAGCCATCCTCAGATCCGGAAAATTTTAGGTGTCAGTTCGCCACAATCTTTGGTCTGTAAAAACCTGTCTTGGATTGCATCAAAGGTTTTTAGTACAATGCTCCCGGGACATTTTATCGAACAGAGAAAACCCAGCCGCCAATGAGACAGGACGTCTAAATTGCCTCAAGCCGCAACTGCATCAGGTGCATTACTGCCCATTCGGTCAGCATACAATTTTGAATAATTATCGTCAGATCGGTGAATCCAACGGATTTCCATCGGCTTCCTCAATATAACAATATTACCCTTATTATTACCCTCTTTTTGGGGTATTACCCTCTTTTTCTCCAGGGCGCTTTAGGCCCCTTTCCCAAACATTCGACCTTGCCCTCTTCACGCAACCTGCCGAGTACCTTTCTGATCATATCCCTGCTTACCCCACAACAATCGCGCTCCAGGTCGGCCAGGGTAAACTCGCCTGAATAACCCCCGATGACCGACTCAACAAGTTCTGTCTTTGCCCCCTTTGGAGATCCTGCTTCTCCTACCCTTGTCTCAAATCTCTTGTATGCATCCTTAAGAATGAAAAGCAAGAAATTGATGGGCTTGGATAATCGCGGATAAAATTCCTGATAACCGATGGAACCGGTTAGCTTTGAGGTTTTCTCTTTCAATTGACTTTTTTTACCGACATAGGAGGCTGTCCGACAATCCATTTTGGAAATAAAAGATCGATAGCATATTAAAGTATTATTCTTTAAATAACAGTATAATCTGTAATTTTTAATGGAATTTGTAGTTGTCGGACAGCCTCCTATCGCTCCTGTGGGAGATATTTATGGAGGGCAAGCCTTTATATAAAACAAGGCCGGATTTTTGAAAAGAATAGGTTGAGGGCCTTGAATATCTATCTGGACACAGAACTGCTCAGATGCCATCAGAAGGAATAATCGTGGGATGGATGTTTCTCTTACGATTATCCATCATTGTCCGGCTCGCGCTTTATAGGCCAGCGCCCTCCCACTTAGCCCATGTAAACAAGTTCTGCTTTGCCTTTTGAAAATCCATCCCCAGGTATCTTGCGTACTCCCTCAAAAATCCAACAGCATAAGCCCGGCCCGGCAACTTATTGTATTCCCCATTTTCAAGTGCAGAGAGCATGGCAAGGCTAATGTTGGTAGATTCCGAGATCTCTATGAGCGATACCCCTTTTCTCAGTCTGAAGCTCTTGAAAAAATTGCGGCTAAGGGGGTCCAATGTGTCTTCTGCTTCCTTGCTTTTCTCCATTTCCTGCACATCTTCGTCTTCCTCCTTAACCTTTTTAACAATATCAAACAAGGATTCGGACTGTCCAGGTTTTTGCGCCACATCGAAATTATTTATACCGATGGAACGGTCATATTCACGACGCCTCATCTCATCGATCAGAGTATTGTAAGCTGTCTCGATCCTGGCCAGCATATCTTCCCTCTCCTCCTTTGATATAACCGAATATACCGCCAGGGAGTCAGGCTGATATGTCTTCCAAAGACGGCTGTACGCGAGTTGTATTTCCGCTTTTGTTGCTTTTGGTTCTAAATTCAATATCTCATACAGGTTGAGTTGTGAAACCCTCTTCATTCCCAAGACGACCACCCCCTTTATAACCTATATGGCCTTCCTTACTTTCCAAAAATTTATTGACTATATTCCTTATACATATGGCCGCCCCACAATTAGGAAACTCTGTGAATAAGGGCAATCTCTTTGTAGATGCGCGCTTCAACCTGCTATCATAACTTACATATCCGATATATGTCAGTCTGACGCCCAGGAACTTTAACACTACATCCCTGATCGACTCACCCAGAGTAATGTCTTCCTCCGTCTGAACTTGATTCATAATCAATTTAGGCTGGAAGCTCTTTATCTCGCGTACCATCTCCTTTGCAGTCTCAGGCTCTATCTCGTTTACCTTTTCCACCAATTCATATACCGATTTTATGCCATCCCGCGGATACATCAATTTCTCTACCAGACCCTTGACCGGTTGATCGGTAAACGCGCGGGAAAGCCTTCTGTATAAAGCGCATCTTATGAAACGGTAAGCGTTTTCAATTGCAGCAGGTTCCGGAACAGAAACGAGGAAGCCACTATTTGAGATCAGGAAAAAATCAAGCATAGTATTTGCGGTGCCAGCGCCCAAATCAATTATCACATAATCAAAAGAAAGGTTTCTGATATGCCTGATGAACCTCTCCTTCTGAAGAAAACTGGTATTCGCAAGACCGAGCACATCATTTGCATCGCTTATCAACCTCAGATTCTCATGAGGGGTCTCAACCATAACCTGTTCAAGTCTGTAATCCTTGTTCTTAAGAAAATCAGCCAGGCTTGTCTTAGGCAAATTGATCCCCAGATAGGTATGAAGATTTCCACCTCCCAGGTCGGCATCGACCATTATCACCTTTTTGCCTCGTCTTGCAAGCTGCACAGCGATATTGGTAGCTATAACACTCTTTCCGGTTCCTCCCTTTCCTCCTCCGACAGCCCAAAATCTCTGTTCTCCATAATCTGTCATCTTTACCACTCTCTTGGCTTGGCAAGTATCTCTTTTACCTGAAGCTGTAAAAATCTCTTGGATGCAGCCGATCCTACAATACACACAGCGTCGGCCCCTCTGGCTGTCCCGCCAACGGCAAGCACTTCCTTTCCCTCAGAAATCAAACCTGCGTCGCATGCCTCCATTACGATTTCACAGCAGACCTTCATCCCCTGGCCTAGCCTCCTTAATGATTGTGCGATTATTATAGTAGGATATGCCCCTGAGTGTTGAGAGGCCAACGATGTCTCCAAAGAATGTGTAAGGATTGTGGAAGAAAGCACCTTTCCGCCCAGTGATTCTATTTCCCGCCTGTTTTCTGAGGTAAACTCCTGTTCGCCCTTTTTGGCGAAACCTGAAGAATGGCTGACCACAATAAGATTTACATTGGAAGAACCTGACAAGGCACGGGCAAACAAAGATCCAACCTCGCCTGTCGTTGAAGCAACCACTATATCGTGATAGCCTGATTTTACCATATTCATGGTGATTTCTATACATCTTCGGGTATTAACCTGTCCGGCCTGATCAAAATACTCCACTTCACGAATCATACCTTATACCCTAAAATAAAAATCTGAATGAAATACTTATAAGGCTCTAAGACAGCCAAATTTCTTTTTATAAACATATACCATATTGCTAATATAAAATCTATCACTTATTTGACCCAAAATCCAGATTTCACACCAGCTATTCTCATTATGACGCTTTTTAACACAATATATAATATTTATTCTATCTGAATATACAATATATGGCATGGAAATTGGTCATAATGAGAAT
>JAFGSM010000102.1 GCA_016934595.1 bacterium
AGATAATTAATTACACCTTGCTGTCATCATAAGCCCTTTAAAATCAGGAAGTTCTGGGGGATATTCTTGTAATTAATTATCTGAACGTCTATATGTCTGCCCTAAAACATGTATTGAGTGTAACCCAAAATAAAACATTATTGATTGTTCCAAGTTTCCAGATTTACCGGGCTCTATCTTTTTCTGAAATGCCAGAAGAAAATTGCACCATTTTGGTTACACTCAAAAGGATTATAGCCCAAGATCATCTGCGGTTTCCTGCATGGCCTTCAATCCGATCTCTATAAATTCCTCCAGGCTCAATCCAATGTCCCCGCATTTCATTATAATATCACGATTGGCCCCTGCCGCAAACCTCTTTTCCCTGAAACGGTTTAAAACAAAAGGGACATCCACGTCCTTCAATTTCCTGGAATGCGATATAAGGGCACAGGCGACGAGGAATCCTGTAAGCGGGTCAGTGCAATAAAGGGCCTTTGCAAGTCTTGTCTGCGCCTCCACATTGCCTGAGTGTGCCCTCACCGCATGAAGGATATCCTCGTCAATCCCTTCTTCGGAAAGTATTTCAGCGCCCAATTTGCCGTGTTGAGAAAAGTCGTCTTTTGTGAGATCATAATCAAGGTCATGAACCAGTCCTGCCATGCCCCATGCAAGGGGGTCTTCGCCAAAATGACAGGCGAGGCTGCGCATTACGGCTTCAGTGGCCAGGAGGTGTTTTATAAGATTTTTGGTGGTCACGTGTTTTTGTATCAGTTCCAATGCCCTTTGTCTTTCCATTCGTTGTCCCTCTCGTTTGCGCTAAAAATAAAATGGTTATTCATTTTCATGTTTCGTGCCTGCCCGATGGGCTATGTGTGTTTGATTTATATCGACCTTGTGTAAATTTCCAGAAATATATGTTATCGTTTGACGATTATTAATGATGTTTATAAAGCAAGATCAGTGTATGCCTGCATTGCATAATTCCGGGCGCTGATTTAGCGGTTGATAACAAAGTATAAATTATGTATAAGAGATTGTCTATATATTGTCTATATAATGATAATGCTCATGTTTCAGATTAACTCTACTTTTGCACTTTTTGTGTAACGTTATGAAAATATTGACAAATTATGTTGATTTGTTTGATCACATATACTATTGAAAAATATAGCTCATTTTAAAAAAGTGCAAAAGTAGAGAGATTAAATAATATGTAATAGCCCAGATTTCTTTTTTGTGGATTAAAGAATAAGGGATTTGCCACAAAAGGCGCATAATTCACAAGATTAATCCAATGGAGGAAAAGACCATGAAATGCCCTCTGTGCAAGGATAGTGAATTACAAAAGGTTATGACCAGACAGGGTGTTGTAGTTGACTATTGTCCCAGGTGCAAGGGGATATGGCTGGAAAAAGGGGAGATATTCCTATTCGCCCAGGATTCAAAACTAATACAACAGGAGATTGAGGAGGGGCTTAAAGTAAGAACCCTTTCACAATATAACTGCCCTGAGACCAATGAGTCCATGTTCAGTATACCCCTGCTGCATAATACGGTGGTTGCGGGTTACTGCCCTAAGAGTCAGGGTATATGGCTGGACGGCAGCGAACTGGAGAAACTGGCGGTTTCTCCTCAGAAGGGATTCTCATTAATCATAGAAAAATCGGGCCTTGAACGTATAAATGAAGAGGAGAGGGCTGGAAAAACCGAAGGCCGCTTCATCAGAGACACAGCGCTCCTTGCCCTGCCAAATCTTGTGGTGAGGTCGTCCACGGTTCTCATAGGGCTGTATGGGCTGCTTGTCCTTGTGCTTATCAGCTTGGTACAGTTTGCAGGATTGTCACCTAATTTTGCCCTTGTCATAGGTCTCGTTGTTGCCGCCATACAGTTTCTGCTTGGTCCCTTTATCATGGACCTTTCACTCCGCTGGCTCTATAAGATGGATTGGGTTGACCCTGCCGGTTTGCCTGCCGGATTGAGGGATTTTATAGAGGATATATGCAGGAGAAACGGCATGAAGCTCCCTCGCATGGGGATTATTCATGACGGGGCCCCAAACGCCTTCACATACGGACACCACCCAAACAACGCCCGCATCGTGATTACGCAGGGGATACTTGACCTGCTGAACGAAAAGGAGTCGCAGGCCGTGGTCGCTCACGAAATAGGCCATGCAAAGCACTGGGATATGCTGATAATGACCGTCGCCCAGCTTGTCCCCCTTATCCTTTTTTATATATACAATACGCTTATCAGAATGAGATCCAAGCGGGATGATGATTCCGGAGGGTACAGGGTGGCTGTGGCGATAGGTGCATATATACTCTACATAGTCTCCGAATATCTTGTACTTTGGCTTTCCCGTACAAGGGAATACTATGCCGACCGCTTTGCCGGAGAGATGATGGAAAATCCTAATCACCTGGCAAGCGCGCTTGTAAAGATAGGATATGGGCTTGCGGGCCAGAAGCCGCAAAAGGAGACTGAAAAATCCAGGCAGCGCAGCACCAGCCTTGAAGCGGTCGGAGCACTCGGGATCTTCGATGCACATGCAGCGCGATCTCTTGCTATAACAGGTTACAACAGGTCAGGTAGCATGGGAGGGGAGGTCAACAAGGAGAATCTCAAGGGGGCAATGAGGTGGGACCTCTGGAACCCCTGGGCAAAATATTATGAGCTCCATTCCACGCATCCGCTCATTGCAAACCGCCTGCTTTATCTCAGCAATCAGGCCGCTTATGCCGGCATAGCCCCCTACGTCTCATTCAATGAGGCAAAGCCTGAGTCCTACTGGGACGAGTTTTTTACCGACCTGTTCATAAAATTTGCCCCTCTCCTTTCATTGCTGATATTTGGCGGCATTTATCTGGTAAATCCTGGAATGCCCCTTCTTGGCCTTTGCCTTGCCATGACAGGGCTCAGCTTCCTTTTCCAGACACTTTTCAGTTATAAACAAAGCCCTTTCCCTGATCTGAGCGTGGCCAATCTCCTGAAAAAGGTAAAGGTCTCTTCTGTTCGGCCTGTGCCATGCACCTTAAAGGGGAGGGTGATCGGCAGGGGGGTGCCTGGGCTTATATGGTCTGAAGACTTTGTCCTGCAAGACGAGACAGGTATCATTTTCCTTGATTATAAACAGCCCCTGCGTATATGGGAATTCCTATTCGCCATTTTCCGAAGGGAGTCCTTGCAGAATCAGGAAGTGACTGTCACAGGCTGGTACCGCAGGGCGCCAATACCTTACATCGAATTAAAGACACTGGAAGCCCCTGGCGGGAGGAGAAGGACCTGTTATGTTTACCACATGAAGCTTGCCTTTGCTGTCGCACTGACGGCAATAGGGCTTTTTTTAATACTTGCGGCCTGATTGTCAAATCCGCCTAAACTCATTTTCAACCTGGAGTTTAATTTTTATTGGATTCGATACAATTTTTCCTGTCGCAGATTTCGACCTGTGCTTTTGTCATCTCTTTATTGGAGACGTTCTTTTGACGTTTGGTTTCCTTGGCATTTTGTTGTTGTCAAAAGAAGTCCCCTTGACATTCACGGTAAATTTGTTCTAATTTTTAAGCAGTTGATACACAATGGCTATTTTGGGTCATTTTAAAATAGTCCAAGACTATACGAG
>JAFGSM010000103.1 GCA_016934595.1 bacterium
TCACACCAGAAATCAATAAAGGAGGTCACAAAAATGAAAAATAAATATAGCGATTGTTTCTATTGTGGAGGTGTTGTAGAAGAAAAATTAATGCCTCGAGAAATTAGGTGGGGGGGCCAATTACTCATTATTGAAAACGTTCCAATGGGAGTTTGTGCTCAATGCGGAGAAAAAGTAATAAAACCTAAAGTAGCTAAAGTAATTGATCAGATTATAGAGGAAGAAAGGGAACCCTCTAAAACTATAGAAGTTCCAGTTTATGAATATGAATTAAATCTTGCCGAACAAATACAGGATTAGTCCCGAGCCGAGGCACGAGAGATCGGGACTAATCCATGGTTCAACAAATAAATACACATAATTTCACTTGGCTGGCCGTGATTCGTGAGAGCCCTTGTAAAATGGGCTTGAAACAGGTGATTTCTTTTTAGTTGCAATAAGTTATTATGTGTAAAAGGTGATATTTGTGGAGATGAAATTGTTGTCTGCGTCAAAGGGGATAAGTAAAGGTGATAACAAGCTATCCATTGAAAAAAGGCATTTGAGTGTAACCAAAATAGAACATTGATGTTTGTTCCAGTTTTCTATATACACTGGGTTCCGTCTTTCGCCGGAATGACAAATGAGAAATTGCACTATTTTGGTTACACTCAAGGCATTTTGTTCAAAAGGCTAATATATTCAAATGGAAGAAGGCAATTTAAATCCTGATCCGGAAGGGCTGAGATGCTTCCCCTGGAGGATCTCATACAGGACATCCTCAACAGGCGAAGGCGACAGGCCGCTTGATATTCTGCACGATTTCTATATCCCTGCGCTCTCCCGCTGTGTCCGCTACGACAGGGTGGCAGGGTATTTCCGCTCCACCTCCCTGGCGGCAGCGTCTCAGGGATTCTCCGCCTTTGCCGCAAAAGAGGGTAGGATGAGGCTTATAGTCGGAGCAGACCTTGACCCTGAGGATGTTTTTGCCATACTGTGCGGGATGGAGGAGAGGCTTGAGAATGCTCTGAACAAAGAGCTTGAGCATCCTGAGAAATGGCCTGATGAGGTTGCAAGGGGTGTGGAGCTACTCTCATGGATGGTGGCCCACGACCGTCTTGAGGTGAAGGTGGCATTCAGGGTCAACGCTAAGACCGGCGCGCCCCTTGTCATGGATGCGGTTGAAGACGGCTATGTCCACATGAAGTGGGCTGTTTTTGCAGACATGCAGGGAAACCGTGTCTATATCACAGGTTCGCTCAACGAGTCAAAGACAGCCCTCACCCTGAATGCCGAGAATATCGATGTGCACTGCGACTGGCGGGGGGATATAGAAAGGGACAGGGTGGAGGAGACTGACCGGGATTTCGGGATACTTTGGACGGACAGGAATCCGTCCATGCGGGTGCTTACTCTGCCAGAGGCGGTCCGCAGGAGACTGATAGCCATATCGGAAAAGACTCGACGCCCGTGTGAGATCGACGGGAGCAGCTCATTTCCAAGAGAGATCCCGCCGCCATCGCTCCTTGAGCTGCTTCGTTTTGCCATCCTTCGTGACGGCCCGATGTTTCCTGGCGGGCGTTATGTCGGTATGGAGACATCGCCTGTAGCCCCCTGGCCACACCAGGCTGTTGTGGCGCGCCGTTTGATAGACACATGGCCTTACAGTTTCCTGCTTTGCGATGAGGTCGGCCTTGGGAAGACCATCGAGGCAGGTCTTGCAATCCGCTCCCTTTATCTTTCAGGTATAGTAAGGCGCGTGCTGATCTGCGCCCCTGCAGCCATTACCAGGCAGTGGCAGAGGGAGATGGCAAGCAAGTTTTTTCTCCCCTTTGGCCGGGTCATAACCGGCCCCAATATACGGCATGCCTATCTGCTCCCCTTTGAGGAGGAAAGGCAGGCATCGTCCATGTATGAGCCTGACCTTGTAATCGTATCAACAGGGCTCGTGGCACGCAATGAG
Source organism: bacterium (assembly GCA_016934595.1). Taxonomy (GTDB): domain Bacteria; phylum SZUA-182; class SZUA-182; order DTGQ01; family JAFGSM01; genus JAFGSM01. The sequence continues at coordinate 1,943 of JAFGSM010000103.1, forward strand.
CGCATAAGGGAACTGAGGAATGCCAGGGGATTCGATATCGCCCTTGTTGACGAGGCGCACTACGCCAGGCGCAAAAACCCAACACAGGGAGGAAGGGGGCACCCTGAGTATGGAAACCTCTACAGGGTGATACAACAGTCATTGATCCCAAAAAGCATGTGCCTCCTCCTTGCCACAGCCACACCCATGCAGCTTGATCCTGTCGAGGCAGCGGATCTTATTCATCTGACGCGGCGCGTTGGCGCTTTTCAGTCCGATCCAGGCCTGATGGCAGCCTATTATGAGATACTGGGGAGGCTTGTCTGCAACCAGGAACCCCATCAAAAAGAGTGGGAATTTCTCAGGCAGGCTGCGCTGGCAGCGAGGGATCAGGATCCTGTCTTTTGGAGGTTCGTGGAACAGGCGGTGATAGACGGGAGGATGCGCCTTGCAGCGCGTCAGTGGCTCGACTGGGGTCATACTCCAAGGGGGGCTGACCGGAGCCGTGTTTTGAGGCTTATATTTACCGCATCCCCTTTGTCCCGTGTGATGCTCCGGCACAACAGATCGCTTTTGGAGATATATCGCGAGAAGGGTCAACTCACAGAAAACCTGCCTGAGCGCGAGATACTGCCTGTGCCTCGAATAGTTTTTACAAGCCAGGAACGAAAGGCATACGATCAGATGGAGGAATATTGCAGGGTGCTTGCAAGCCGGATGTCAGGGCATGAGGGCGAAGGGCAGCGGGTATCGATCGGATTCTATCTGAGTTTTCTTCGCAAGCGTTTTGCATCGAGCCTTTTTGCAATAAGCGAGACCCTGAGGCGGCGAAGGCAGAAGGTGGAGGCCACGATGAGGAACATTCAGGGTCCGGAAACCGCAGAGCCGCTGGAGACCGATTTTGAATTTGAAGAGGCGATAGACGACTGGGATGATGATGAAGAGGTGGTCAGCGGATTTTTAAAGAACCGCGGGGTGGATGACCTTGAATGGGAAAGGGATAGATTGACTGAGATGCTTCTTAACCTGTCAGATCTTTCAGGTCCCTCGTCTAAGATGGCGGAGCTGCTGAGGATTCTTGACAGGAGGAGAATCAGGGGCATAGGCCGCATAAAACAGACGGTGATATTTACACAGTTCTATGACACGCTTACGGATATTACCGGCAGGCTGCTCAGGGCCGATCCCTGCTTGTTGATCGGGACATACTCAGGCCAGGGAGGGCAATGCCTTGACCCCAATTCCGGCCGTATGGCCTGGGTTGACAGGGACGAGGTCAAGCACCGGTTTCTCAGGGAGGAGCTGGATGTGCTGGTGTGCACGGATGCGGCGGCTGAGGGATTGAACCTGCAGACGGCGGACATGCTTGTGAATTTTGACCTGCCCTGGAATCCCATGAAGGTCGAACAGCGCATAGGCCGCATTGACCGCATCGGGCAAAAACACGGGAAGATATACGTGCTCAATATGTGCTATGCGGATTCGGTTGAAGAGATCGTCTATGACAGGCTGCTAAGACGCCTTGCAAGCGTGGGGGCTATTGTCGGGACCCAGCAGATATCCATGCTTCCTGTGACAGCAGAAGAGTTCCAGCAGCTTGCTGAAAATAGGCTGAAGCCTGAAGAGCTGGAAAAGATAGCAAAGGAGCGCGCCCTTCTTGCAAAAAGGCGCTCGGAAAGTATGGAGATACCCCCGCTCGAGATCTATGATATATACATGCGGCTTTTTCACAGGGATGATGACAGGAGGCCGCCTGTTGTTCTTGAGGATATCTGGAAGGTATTATCAGAATCCGGATACCTTTATGACCTCGGATGCAGGGTTGACCCGAATGATAAAGAAAAAAGGATCATGACCCTTGCGGGGATAGATGGTATTCCGGATGGAACTGCCATCACAATAAGCAGAAGTATCTATGATGCAGGTGTGCCAGGGCTTGAAGGGAAGCTGCATTTTGCCACTTACGGCGATCCTGCCTTTCAGGCCATACTTGATCAGACTGCAAGGTTTTCGCTGCCCGGATGCATAAGAAGGATAGAGGCACTGATCGAGGGCTGCCAGGCAAAGGTTGTGGGGTATGCAGCGGCTGTTGCGGATAAAAATGGAAGGGAAAGAGGATATAGAAGATCAGGAAGACAAGGGGAAGAATGGAGGCAAGGGGGGCAAGAGAAGCGGGGGGAGGAACGGAAACAATGTGAAAAGGTTGTAGAATGGGAACAAGAGAGGCGTGATCTCAGGTTCATTACATCCATGAAAGATCTGGAAGGCCTCGATATAGATGAGACAGCGGAGCTGACAGAGGAGGATACAGAGCCTTTGCGCGGGATGCTTATTGAGATGACGGGATCTGAATTTCAAACCATTCAGGCAGTCCCCAATATCGAGAGGCTGAATGAGCATGCAGGCCGTTTCCAGGCAGCAGCAAACCTCCTTGTCATGAAGGATATATTGGGATCAAGAAAAAGGATGGAAAAGGGCGAAGCCCTTATATGGCGGGAGCTATCAGCCCTTGAGGCCATTTTTAAGGAAAAGGATGTAATCCGCGCCAGGCTACCCGCAGTCTATGCCAGACAGATGACAGGCCTTCTTTTGTTCAGCCTTGTATTGCCATCCGCTGGTGAGGATGCCTATATAGACTGCACGAGGCCGCTTCTATTTTCGGCCATGGAGATGTCTTACAGGCTGGCAAACGGAATGAAGATCAAAAAATCAGATCTGTCAACAGACCTTTTTCTTGCAAGGCTTGACAAGGAAATTGAGAGGGAGATTGGACATATACGGGACCATCAATCTTAAAATCAGAAATTTGGAAACTCATTTTGAATCAGTAAATAATATTCGATTTTACAGATAGTCTAAAATGCAATTGAGAGCCCATAAATCCATACCAATTATCGAGTTTCCAAATTTCTGAAAATAAGATATGTATATGTATTTGTACGTGTTTTGTAATCGAGTTTCTGGAAGAATATAATGACCATTATCTATCTATTAATCAAAAAGCAGTAAGATTTGAAAGGAGGGTATAAAAATGGAACTTTTGCAAATGTTGACAAGCCAATTGGGTATCACGGAGGATCAGGCAAAGGGCGGAGCAGGGCTTCTTTTTAAACTGGCAAAGGAGAAATTGGGATCGGCAGATTTTTCCCAGCTTTCCAAAGCCGTCCCTGGCATCAGCGATTTTATATCAGCCGCCCCTAAATCAGGAGGGCTGGCAGGAATGGTGGGCGGTTTGGCCTCAAAACTTGGCGGCGGCGGGCAACTTGGAAATCTTGCAAGCCTTGCAGGCGGATTTAGCAAGCTCAATCTTAATGCGGATATGGTAGGCAAATTCGTGCCGGTTATTCTTTCCTTCGTCCAGCAAAAGGGAGGAGACGCAGTCAAAGGCACACTTGAGAAAATGATTAAAGCGTAGCCAAAACAGGACATTTTTTTGCGAGGCCATCAAGATTGATGGCCTCGTAAAAAGTCTAAATCGGTCAAAAACATCAGTAAGGTATTATAAATTTGGTGTATATTTTTAATATATCGGTGACTTTTAAGGATTAAAAATACTTTTTAGGGACTTAGAATTTTCAAAAATACCATTTTCGTTCAGAGTGTCGAGTCATAAGATTTGCTTCTTTCTATGATAAATGTTCTAACGA
>JAFGSM010000104.1 GCA_016934595.1 bacterium
AAATATATTTCCTATTAAGTTAATATATGCATCTATTTTTCTATTATTGTGATTGTATAATTAATTCAATATCTTATGCAAACTATCGCCTTGATTTATGTGACTATATACCCGCCGAGCACACGGATTTTTCATTCAATCACAAAACCTGTGATAATTTTAAGTTATTATTTTTCAATAAGTTATATCCTTATAATAAGATTTCCTCCAAAATGGCATATATATTGCTTTCTATTTATACCAATCGTGAAGAAGCGAATTGATTGGCAAAAAATTTTAGGAAAAATTTTAGGATAGAAGGTGGAAGAAAGATGATCGATTAAAATATTATCTCCTTTGCGGGTATGAGTCGGTTCGGAAGAAAAGGCGGCGAGTTAGGCTATTGAAATGGCAAAGATGATATAAAGCTTGTTAAAGAAAATAATATAACTCGTGAAAGGAGAATACCTTATGATGTCCAAAAGATTTTGTTTGCTCTTCCTTATGGTTCTTTTTCTTGTAATATTTCTAGTGCTACAACCTTATTCCCTGTGTTTTGCTCAATACACCTATTACCCGACTGCGGCCTCGGCATATCCTTATAACCAATACAGCGCTTATCCGGCTTATCAGACGTCCTCCTATTGGCCGAATGCCGTAGGTAGCTACTCAGATCCATACTCGCAGGCATCACTGTATGGCGCATCCACATTGGGCTCAATTCCTTATCTTGCCTCATCTTATAATCCATACGCATATCAGTCCCTGTATTCCGGGGCATTTAATTACGGCTACAACCCGCTATATACCTATGCCTCCAGCGCCTATGGTTATAACCCGTACAGCGCCTATGGATCGACTCTTAATCCATATACCTATAATTCCGGAACAGGAACAACAAATAGCGGGACAACCAGCTCCAGCTCCAGCTCGGGCACAACATATACGGCTCAGGCATATAGTTACTACCCGGGCACATACAGCTATTATCCAAACTCATACACGGGCGCTGCTTCGCCGTATCTGGCTAACCCTTACTCATTGCCCAGTATCTATAATACAGCGATATATCAAAACCCTTATAGCGCTGCTTATCTGCCGGCCCAGAGTTATTATCAGAATCCTTATGCATCTTATCCTTATGGTTACGCATCTGCGATAAATCCATATCAGCCAGCATATACAGGATATACGACGAGTTCAACCACACAGCAGCCGACTTATACGCAGCCGCTGCCATACTATCAGACTAATGCCACCACTGCCAACGCCACTGCCAACGCCACTACGGCGCAAGCTACCCTGACCGGAAACTGGGCAGGGACATGGTTCTCAACCCTGGCAAGCGGAACGGTAAACAACGGCCAGGTAAATCTCTTCCTGAATCAGAATGGGACCGAGATAAACGGCACAGTGACGTTTTTACTCAACGGTTACACAAAACTTTCAACGGATTTGAATGGTACATTTACGTCAGGCAGCCTTATACTGGCGGGGTCGCTTTTCAATGGATCTAATGTTTACAGCATGACCATCAACGGCAGCATCTCAGGCACAAATCTAAGCGGCACATATACCATTAAGAACAACAGCGGCTCAGTGATAGAGTCCGGCACTTACAGCGTCACGCACATATAACAAACTGTTTATATAAATAACAGTATATAAATAAAGGAGAGTCTGCCTATCGAGAATTATACCAGCCCATTTGGGGGGAGATATTCTGGCATGTTTTGATATGAAGGCCCATGCGGATATAGCCGTGCATGGGCCTTCTTTGATTATTAGGCAAACGTAGACTCTTTATTTTTCCCCAATTACGCAGGTTATTTCCTGCGGCTGAACAAACAGCGAAATCCTCCCGAAAGGCTGCCTGCCGCAAAGACGATTGACCTCAGGAAAACTATCAACGGAGATATCAATCCAACTGCCCTGTCTTTTTTGAATGTCTTAAAGGAAAACGGGAAAGACAGCGCTATTATGATCAGCCAGAGGAGGACTGCCAAAAGGATTAAAAGTTCATGGACAAACATGCATCGGCCGCCCCCGTGAACGAAAATGTATTTCCACGGCAAACCTTTCGCAATCACGGAAAAGGCGAGAAGGGGGAAGGATATGGCCATAAACGTGGCCTGCATCTTTATGACAGCAGGCGTATATGTGTCTTTTATAGCCTTGCCGGGATATCGCCTGTAAACTACGATCCGCCAATACCCCCTCCAGAATTTGACGAGCAGATATTTTCTCAATGTATCCGGATGGGTGTGATATACAACAGCCCTTGGATTAAAGACCATCTTGCATCCGGCTGAGGCCAACCTGTATGACAACTCCGTATCCTCATTATTGGCTACAGGGAATCCCTTATCAAATCCGCCTGCTTCCAGGAATTTATCCCTCCTGAATGCAGCAGAATAGGTATCTATCATGTCGATATAGGGAAATCTTCTGAGCCTGTCGTATCTGTCTTCGAATTCCGCCTGGGCAAACCTTGCAGTCAGTTGCCTCTGCCTTGTCTTGTATATGCCCTTAACCCCTATGATTTCAGGGCGGCCTTCGAAAGGTTTGGTCATCTCCTCAATCCAGGAATGCTGCGGCACGCAATCAGAATCGGTAAATAAAATAATTTGGCCTCTTGCTGCATTTGCCCCCCTATTCCTGGCTGAGGCAGGTCCCTTATTCAACTGGTATATATAACCTGCCCTGAACCTTCTTACCACCTTTGCGGTTTCATCAGTGGATCCGTCGTCCACAACGATAATCTCGTAATCCGCCCCGGGAAATGTCTGATCGGAAAGAGCTTCAAGGCAAAACGGGAGTGTCTTTTCTGCATTATATGCGGGGATGATAACGGAAAAGCGTATATTGCAGCCATCGCGCTCAACCGGAATGTGTATATCGAATCTATCGGATTTCAACTTTTACGCTCCTGACCCGGACAAACCGGAACCAAAACTGCGACGAAGGGTTTTTCAAGGCGCTTAACCGGCATAGAAAACCTCGACTGATAGTTGAAACAAAACTGTTTTAAGAAGGCACGCCCGATCCGAAGATTAGGTGTCTGAAAAAGGTCCTTGCAGCCTTTACTGTGCGAATTATCTCAGACGGCCTTTTGATCATTTGAGACAGCTTGTAAAAGATATATCCAGGACGCAGGTAAAACCTCCTGCGCGCATGATCGCACAACCTCACAAGTTCGGAAGATGTCAATGACTCGTTCCTCACAACGCAATTGTGAAGCCCTTCAGGGGTAAGCCACTGGGTATAATCCTTTGCCGTTATCCATCCCCTTTTCCTGTAATCCTCGTATGCCTCCGTGCCGGGATACACCATTACAGGGTAGAACTGAACCGTGTCAGGTCTTAGGCTGATGGCAAGGTCAATCGTCTCTTTTATACTGTCCGGGGTCTCCCCTGGAAATCCAATGATAAAACAGCCATGAATCAAAATTCCGGCTGCCCTGGCATCCTTCATGAATTGAAACATCCTGTCACGGCTTATCCCTTTTTTCATGGAATCGAGCACCTTTTGATCCCCGCTTTCAAATCCAACGCACAACTCCCTGCAACCCGCGGCCTTCATCCTTGACATTGTATCGAGGTCAAGGTTTATGCGGGAGTTGGCCGTCCATGGCATCTTCAGCCCCCTTTTTATAATCTCACCGGCAAATCCCATGCATCTTTTTTTATCGGCCGTCAAGGTGTCGTCCTCAAAAAAGATGGACCTCGCATCAGGAAATTCCCTGCATACGAACTCCATCTCATCGACTACGTCCCCGATGCTGCGAAAGCGGTATCTCCTGCCTGTGAGGGTCTGTGGATACACGCAAAAACTGCACCTGAAAGGGCAGCCCCTGCTTGTGATAAGCGTAACCATAGGGTAAAGCGCATTGGGATTGAAATAATCGCCTATCCGAAGGTGTCTTTTATATACCTTGCTAACCCACGGAAGGGCATCGAGGTCTTCAATATGCTGGCGGTCCTGGTTATGAATAATATTGCCGTTCGATCTAAAGGAAAGCCCTGAAATCTTCCTCAAATCATCTTCAGACGGAGGCGCTGATCCTTTTGCAGCCAGTAAGGATGCAAGCTCCAGGACAGTATATTCGTATTCCTTCCTGCACACGGCGTCTATGGCTGATGCCTTCATTAATGTCTCATCAGGGAGGGCCGACACATGTGTGCCGACAAACACGACAAAGGATTCTGGAAGGATTCCCTTGAGTTTTTCAACTACACATATATCATTTTCAACGCTTGGGGTGCTTGTGTCCAGGACACAAAGCCCGGGCTGGAAATACCCTGCATAGTCAAGGACATCATCCATATCCAGCCCCAGTGCAGGGGCATCTATAAAAGACACATCAAATCCTTTGTTTTCAAGAACCCCTGTACAATAGGCAAGCCATATCGGAAAATACAGGGTGCCGCTCTTTGTAACCGCAGGGCTTCTCTGAGGGCGTGAAAATCTCTTTAAAAAAGGGGGGTTGAGCACCAGAACATTCATAAAATCGGTCTTCCTCTCATTTTGCTTCGTTTGAAAATCCCCTCTGGGGATTTTCATTCTTATTTGTGAATCAAAGATTCATGTGTGTTTCATTGATTATTAATTCGATGATCCCTCTATAAGCTCCCTTGCAGCGGTGTAAACATCATCAGGTGTTATGGCCTTCATGCACCCATGATGGATCCTGTTTTTACAGACATCCTCGTCACAATCAAACCGGCATGGGAAATCCTTTTCCACAACCCTGCAAAACCTTCCATATGGCCCTGTCTCCCTGGACTTGGACGGGCCGAATATAGCCACAACAGGCGTTCCTGTCGCGGATGCGATATGCATAGGGGCGCTGTCTCCGGTTATAAAAAGACGAAAACCCTTTATCAATGACGATAGCTCCTTCAAACCGGTCTTCCCGCAAAGGGAAATGGCCCTGTTCTTGTCTATCCGGGATAATATCGCCCCGGCAACCCCTTCATCCTCAGAAGATCCTGTTATAATGATCTTTGCAGAAAAATCCTTCATCAATCTCTCCAAAACATTTATATACCCTTCAGGATCCCATCGCTTTAGCAATTTTCTTCCTCCGGGGTGCACACCGATAACCATATCGGAGTCCTTTATCCCGTTGGACCCGAATATCCGGTTCCTGAAGACCTCTTCTGCCCTGGAAAGATGGATTTCCGGCATGGGTTCATTTATTTTTATATCCAGCGATCTTAATATGTCAAGATGATATGATATCTTGTGTTTTATCTTGTCAAAAGGTATTACATAGGTCAAAAGATACCCCCCTCCGCCTGATCCATAACTTATTCTATAATATGCCCTGCTTGCAAACAAAACAAAAAGGATATTCCTTATGTCCCCCCTGAAATCGATAGCCATGTCGAACCCTTCCCCTTTGATCCTCTTGACCATATTTAGATATCCTCTTACAGTCTCCTTTATGCCGGCAGGGTAAAACCAAAAAGCGTCATAGGTTATTATATGATCTATATAAGGATTTCCTTCAATGATCTTTGCCTCCTTTTCCCCTGTCAAGAAATATATCTTCGCCCTGGGGAACTCATCTCTAATCGGCCTCAAAACAGGGAGGGTCATTATGACATCGCCTATATACGCCAGTCTTACTACCAGGATCTTCTTTATCCTGTCCTTATTGATCCGCCTTTTCCCTCTCAAAAAAAGGAAGGGCCTTATGAACAGAAATCCTATGGCATCGATCAGGATCACACAGACCAGCTTTTTCTTATTTATTATTTTATAACGCTTCAACATCCTGTTTTTTTATATTGAGAACACAGAGTTATTAATTTTCTCTGTGCGATCTGTGATCTCCGTGGTGAACGCCCATGCCGCTTTTTAGCGGCGACAAGAATCATGAAAATAGAATCTATTTTCGTATCAAACTATTACAAAAAATTAAACAAGGAGTTTACCTCCCGAGAATTCATCCCAGAAATGCCATAACCAGGGATACTGTTTTATATACATTTCAAGCAAGGAGATAAATCCCATAGTAAGCGCCGCCTCATCCTGAGATCCTTCCATATCAGGATCAAACAGGGGAGGTTCGATGATGGTCCTGAATGTCAGTCTCTCCTTATCCGGAACGGTAAACACCGGCAAAAGGCTCGATCCGGTTTTAATGGCAAGCAGGCCTGGCCCAATGGGAAAGAGCATGCTCTTCCCCAGAAATGGGAATGCCTTAAACCTGCCGAGAAATTCCCCCCCACCTGTTCCGTCTCCTGTTATCATAAGCGTACCTTTGGATTTGAGATGACGGAATACCTGCCGTAAAAAACGGCTGCCATCAATGATCCTGGCAGGTATGATACTTTCGTATTCCTCCCGCAGCCTGAACGCCACCGTTTCGCCTATGCGGCTCAGGCCCTTTGGCTTTCTTAAGTAACCAAGCTGCCATATGTTATACCCCAGAAGCCCGAGATGAAAAAGGGGGAGATGGACAGGCCCGAAATGGGGATGGATAAGTATGCATCCATTGCCCTTAGCAAGCGCCTTTTCCAGATTTTCCAGACCTGAAAATCTGTGGACCCTCTTGATACTGTCCCTGTTTAATCCCGGGAATGAAAATATAAGAAGCTGGCTTATGTAATGGGTCTCAAAATATCCCCTTGCCAGACAGCCCATGCCTGTCGTATGGAATCTTGAGGATACCGGAAGGATATTTTTAAGGACCTGCCTCCTCTTTCCCCTGGACATCATATAATGTGTCCTGCCCATAATCGAAAACAGTCTTAAGGCACAGGAAAGAGGCAGTATGGAGACAAACCACCTGAACGGATACCAGACAACAAGTCTCGCTATGTCTCTTAAAGGGCTTTCAGAGGTTAACACAAAATCTCTCTTGGATTGCTCGTATGCGCTTTATTTAAAACCTTGACTTAAAGCCAAAAGATGCGCTCTTTACGCATGACTTTAATCTTTTCAATGGAGCCAAACCGATTGCGCCCCAGATCAAGGGGGCTAAATTTTTTCTGAAAAATCTCATCCGGCAGAATATCTTCAAAAATGCCCTGGGCATGTAATTTTTCGAGGCAAAAAATATCAGGCAGGCATAGTATCCATCCCTGTCAAAGCGGAGGTTGTTTATAGCCGATTTCCATATAAACCTATGGTTGCGGCCTTTTCCGTCAACATCATCGACACTGATCAGTCCTCTTTCAATGGCTATATCCGTCACCCTGGTCTTCGGATAAAACTTGAGATTATATAAATTGAGGATTTTGGGCCTTGGCAATATCATGATCAGATCAAAGGTCTCTTTTCTATTATCATCATCCTCAAAGGGGTTGTCCATGAGAAAATTATATCTTAATTGCACGCCCTGCGCCTTGAAATATCGTGTTACCTCTAAAAGCTGGCTGTTTGTTCCGCCTTGCATAAATATCCCTGAACGTATTGCCTCGGATCCGCTCTCGATTCCTATAACCAGCCGCTTAAGCCCTGCCCTGACAAGCATGGACGCAACATCAAAGTCAAATGCGGATGAGGCGGGGCGCCATTCCGTTTCCATAGGCAGACCGATCTCTTTTTTATACCTGCGGGCGAATTCTTCCAGCCAGGGGTCCCTGCCGGCAAATGGAAATACCTCATCTATCTTGACCATTTTGAGGCCGCCTATACACCCGACTGCCATCTTTAATTCCTGAATGATATTCCCTGGGCTCCTCCTTCTAAAAAATCCCTTCCGGTCAGGGGAGGCATCCCTCAATGCCTGATTTGAACAATAACCGCATGAGAAGGCGCAACCTCTTGCTGCACGCGCTACATACATCCTGCTTTTTCTGGCAGGGTCTCCCTGAATCAGCTTGTTATTAAACAGGATATATTTGTCTTCATCCCCAAGGTCATTAAAGGGCAGGCTGTCCACATCTCTCAGAAGGGGTCTCTGGGGATTTTTGCTTATACGGCCGCCTGACCTCACCCACAGGTTTGATATGGAGGTAAAATCTTCCGATCTGCGCAAAGATGCCGCCAGTTCTGTCAATGCCTCTTCCCCTTCCCCCAAACAGACGATATCCGCCGATTTGAGACATTCCTCAGGACACAGGGTCGGATAGGCGCCACCCCAAATCACAGGGGCTCCGGTTCTCTCCCTTATGATCCCTGTCAGGTAAACTGCCCATTGAGACAATGGGGCGACGACGCTAATGCCGGCAAGCCCAACATCAAGTTCCTTTAATAACCCGCAAAAATGGGCCTCCTCTTTTTTGGTAAGCCTTTGCCTTCCGGACGGGGAAAGAAAGATGATAGAGGCCCTGATGCCTTTTGCCTTTAAATAGGCATGAAGGGATCTTACGCCAAATCCAATAGGTCCGAACGAGATAAGGACTATGCCTCTATCCCGATTGGAGTCTATGTCTTTCATTGCATTAGTTGTTTTCACTTGAAAATCCTGGATTCCGGCCTTCGCCGGGATGACAAAAAATGTTATTTTTCATCCCCCTTTGTGAATCAAAGATTCATGGGCGTTTCATTTGAAAATCTTTTTTATTCTCTGTCTTCACGCTAAATTATTACAGGTATCCCAGATTCTTTAACCTCTCCTTTATTTGTTTCTGATCATCCTGGGAATAATCGCACCCTCCTTCTGTTTTTATTCTTCCGTAATCATCAGGGCAACTCTCATATTCGACAGGATTCCCCCTGATAAAGGCTTCATCTATCGCCTCAGTCAGCACACGGCCATCGATATCGGCGCTTACCGGCAACCCCGCAAGGAAAAGGCATGTAGGTGCAACATCTGTTACGTCCGCATCTTTAAGTGTTACCCCTTTGCGAATGTTCTTTCCGCTCAAAATGATTATCCCATCCGGGCGGTGTGTGCCTGTAATCTGCAAAAACTCCTTCCCATCCTTTACCCTGCCCATAAAATCCCCATCCTTGAACAACATGGATGAACCCCTGTTTTCAGGAAAGGAGAAAGCGCCGCTATATGAAAAAACGATATCAGGGGACTCGGACAAAAACGGCCCTGAGTAGACATCCTGTTTTTTGCATACACACTGAAAGACTGGAAGCCCTGTGTCAGGGTCATTTATCCCTTTAAGAAGGGCTACAATGTCATCGCATACCTTTTCATATTCCTCCCCTGCCTCCACAATCCCTGTTCCAAAACGGTACTTTCTGTTTATCCATACAAGTCCCATAGGCTCATCTGCAAACGCCTTTGTCTTTTCCCAATCGATATTCGAAAAATGGAGGCATGAGAATGCCTTCCCCCTCAAAAACGGAAAAAGGGCCTTCAACCTTTGCTGATGCTTAGGGGACAACCGCCTCCTTGAAAGATCAGATGCAATACGCCTTATCGAACCGAGCCTCGAGGCCATCCCTTTTCCGCCTTGATGGGTTTTATATTTCAGCAGTCCATGAATATTGAGCAATCTGTTGACAGATATGACATTAGGGCTTCGGGGGCCGAAACCGTGATCCGAGACAACAGCGAGACTGGCGTCCGCTGAAAGCCCTGCGGCTATTTCGCCTGCCAGTGAATCTATCAGCCTGTATGTATCCAAAACGGCATTTCGTATCCTATGATGGGTGTTTTTTGGGAAAAAAGGATAGCCGCTGTCCATATCCCCCCAGAATTTGTGCTGAATGCGGTCAGCAGCGACAAAGACGACCATGAAAAAATCCCATGGATATTTCTTTAGAAGATATGAAGCCACCCGGCACCTGAGCCTTGCAATCTCGTGGACTTCGGCGATATATTCCATCTTCCCTTTTTCGCTCAGCTCCGTCCATGTGGTGGCAGTCTCCGGTTCGATCCTGTATCTCCCAAACCTTTCATTCAGCTCCTTTTTCAGTGATTCAGGATATGTAAACCCCTTGTCTGCATTAGGGGTGTCCATCCCTGATATCATAATGCCGTCCACCTCTTCAGGGGGGTAGGTTAGGGGGACGTTTATCACGCAAACCTTTCGCCCATGCCTTCCAAAGACATCCCATATTGAGGAAGAAGCCTTTGTGAGGCTGTTTGTGATCCTTATCCTTGCTATATCTGTGCCGGGGGAAGTAAAACCGAAGACCCTGTGTTTTCCGGGATTCTTCCCTGTCACTATGGATGTCCAGGCTGGGGCGCTGTTGTCAGGGATAGATGATTTTAAAATGCCATGAGAGCCATTGAATATAATGCCCTGAATATTCGGAAGATATCCCCGTGCTGCCCAGGGTTTTATGAGATCGAAGGTAGCGCCGTCTATGCCGATGATACAGATCCTGTTCTTTTCCTTCATTAAATATACCCCAGGGATTTAAGCCTGTCTTTGAGATCTTCCTCATCCCCGGGAGATACTTCGACCTCCCTCGGCCTGTAACTATCCTGTTTGTCAGAGGAAAATCTGATCTCATTAGCCTTCAGGAAATCAGCGGTAAATATCTCCTTCAACACCCTTCCGTCCATATCCTCAGGGATTTCTTCGCCCATCGCATAAAGGATCGTAGGCGCCATATCTATAATGCTGGCGTTCTCCACATGATTTCCACTTTTTATCCCGCGGCCTAAGGCAATGAGTATCCCGTCAGGCTTATGGTCCCCTGAATTCTGGGACATGGCGGCCCTTGAAGTCTCCTCAGGGGTCAACCTTGACAAAAATTGTCCCGCCTCTTTTCTGCTAAACAGTGGAGATACCTGGGGATTATAGTTATTCCATTCAATTACCAGATCAGGGGCCTTTCCAATCTCGCTTCCATGATATATCTCATCCCTCTTATAGACCCTTTTTACAATCGATTCCCCTGACTCGGGATCCCTTGTTTCTTTTAGCCCCTGTGCGATCTCATCGCACAGGTCATCATACTCCTTGCCAGGATCCACTGTCCCCAGAGGTTCCCTCCCTTTCAGGTTGACCCATACCGCATTCATAAGCTCATTTGAATATGCCTGTGTGGCGGCCCAGTCAATGTTTTTTATATCCAGCATGAGATTGCCCTGCTGCATTGCCTTATGAAGATAACGGCGAATAAACCTCCTCTGATTGAGCGACATCCCCCTTTTTATCCTGTCCAGAAATCTCTTTAATCCCTTTATCAAAATCCCTTTTATACGTTCGGACATTCCGGAATCTTCATTGAGATTAAGATACCCTTTTGCCAGCAGCCATCTGTTAAGATAAACGGTTTTGACACTCCTTATCCCCATGCCATGGTCAGACATCACAAACAGGGTGGTGTCCTCATCCATTTGACCGAGTATCTCTCCAAGCCTCTGATCAAGGTCCATATATACATCATAGATGGCGTCCTTGAAAGGCTCAGCCTCTTCAGGGTTGTAATGGGGATGGTTGCGGTCCATATATTTCCAGAAACGGTGCTGAATCCTGTCTGTAGCAGTAAATACAAGGATAAAAAGGTCAGGCGGGAGCTTGTCAAAAAGGTATTTCGCGCACATCCATCTTGTCTGGATCACATCACGTACGGCCTTGACAAACCTGGCCCTTTCCTGGTCATTTCTGAACCCGACAATCCTTGCCTCCTCGCTTTCAATTACATATTCAGCTACATTTTTCTTAAGCTCCTGGGCCAAATCCTCAGGCCATGTGAAGGGGCAGCCTGAGCTTGGGGTATCCAAACCGGATATCATAAAACCATTCACCATGTCAGGAGGAAACGTGCCTGGCACATTTATAACGCCTGCCTTCCTTCCCTTGTCACTCAATATCATCCACAGGGGCTTGCCTGTCCGCGTTATGCTGTGTGTAAACCTGACCCTGTAAGAGCCAGGGGCCCTCTCTGTAAAAAAATAGACCCCGTGTTTTCCGGGATTCATGCCTGTTGAAAAAGAGCTCCATGCAGGGGCGCTGTTGGCAGGTATGACACTGGCCAGGGTTCCGTGCGATCCCTTTTTTATCATACTTGCAAGGTGTGGGAGTTTCCCTTTATCAATCAACGGATTTATTACATCAAACGTCGCACCGTCCCAGCCTATCACAATAACCTTTTTTGCCATTCAGACCGACCTTTCCTCAGCGTGTATGGCCGCTTCGTGCGGCCTTTTTCTCCCGAACCCCATTATCATCTGAGCGATGTTTCTTGTCCTGACCAATCCGCTCAATACCGTCTCTATATACATGGCCGGCCTATACTGGTAAAATACCGGCCTGACCAGATCGGTATTTTTATCGCAGGCATTTTCGGATATCGCAATTTTAAGGATCTTTGTGTAAGGCTCTATCCTTATAGGCACAAGTCCGAATCCGATCAATCTCTTTCCTAATGCCGCCTTTGCCCTCAAATAAAGCATAAGTATCCTGAAAAATGTCCAAAGGTCCTGGCCAGGCGGGGTCCTGAAAAAACTGACCCCTATCCTTGCGCCTTTCACCTTTCTAATGATGCGGAAGGCGTTGTTTATATCCTCTACGGAGACCGTTTTACCCAATGATTTCAATGTGGTTTCGGAATAGCCATCGGGCGAGAACAGAAAATTTTCGCACCCTGCGTTATAGGCCAGCCTTATAAAATCCTCGGATATATGCTTCTCATTGAAATATGCGAACCATTTGATATGAAGCCCCCTTCGGATCATTTCACGGCAAATATCCTCTGCATGCCCCAGCGGGATGTTAAAGACGGAATCCACAAACATGAATTTGTCAAAATGCCACCTGTCCTGGATCTCCTGAATCTCATCCACCACCTTCACATGATCCCTGCTCCTGATTGTCCGGCCATTCAGAAAGGGATATGTGCAATATGCGCAATCAAGCACGCACCCCCTTTTCGCCTGAACACCCATACTGGCCTTCCCGTGTATCATATACCGGTCGACTGGGAAATAATCCCGTTTTGGAGAAGGCAGACTGCCGAAATCGGGCATCTCACGTTTCTCCGTAAAAAAAACCCGGCCGCCTTTGCGGTAAAAAATTCCACGCACATTCTCAGGATGGTTAAGGTTTTTTAATAATTCAGGGAATGTCTCCTCCGCCTCAAGATAGACCCCGTAATCAAATTCAGGAAACATCTCCATGATATCCTTCGCAAAGATGGAAAAACCTGAGCCTCCTATCACCATCCTTTTCCCAGGGGCAATCCTTTTTATCAGATCTATTTGAGGCCTTAAAAATTCCAGATAGAAAACAAGCTTCCTTGTATGCTGTGAATCTATATTCCGCAAAGATACGCCGATCAGGTCAGGATCAAATGTCTTGAGCCTTTTCTCAAGGGAGGCTGCCGCATCCTTCTCTACATTAGGATCAAACGCCTCGACTTTATGTCCATGAGCCTCGGCAGCAGTAGCCACGTAGCAGATGCCTATGGGGAATACCCTTTCTGCTTGTCCTTTCTGGTCTGCCTGTATAAAAAATATCTTCATTTTATTCCGTCCTCTTCAATAAACATAGGGATATCTCCCTTCCTGACCCCCAGGCTCATCTGCCAGAGGTATTTTGCATAATTGGCCGGATATCTTTTTATATAACCTTCAAGCGCCGCAACATAGGCGGACAGGCAACCCCTTATCCTTGCCTCTTCTGTGGAGTCCACATCTCCATCCATATCAATCCGGTTCATTATCACTATCCGGCTTGTATTGTCTTTATTCCTCAGTGTAAATACAGGAAATATCGGAGAACCGTTCCTTATGCCCATTTTTACAGGCCCTGTCAAAAACCTGGCCATTAAACCAAGAAAGGGAAATTCCATAAACCTCTTCCCTATCCTTCCATCCCCTGTCACCATTAATATCCCATTATCCCGAAGGGTCCGGACTGCATCCCTTGCCGGACCTCTCGCAGGGATAAACCTGCACGGCAGGGCATCCTGCCGATTAAAGCGCATCGACATATTCCTTATGCGCAATGGAGATGTTGGTCTTGCGGCATCCTTCAAATCCCCCGGAGGATGACGGTCTGCGATCTGACTTATCCTGAACCCCCTGTAGCCTAAAGCGGGCATTATAATCTCATTATTCCCGAAATGAGACAACAGCAGTATCGCCCCTTTTCCATCCTCAAGCACCCTCTTCAAACGATCTATTCCGGCAATAGCAGTCATCTCCTCGATATTCCTCTTGTTTAGATGGGGATAAAGCAAAGTCTCCATCTGAAACCTGCAATTTTCAATAAAACTCTCCTTGACGATCCTTCTCAAATAGTCTCCGGATAAAGAAAGACCAGGAAACCTTTTCAATGCATACTCTGTTTGCCTTCTTCTTTTCCTGCCAGTGAAATAAAGCATCCTGCCCAGTATCCCGGAGACATAATACAGCAGGGAAACCGGTGCCAAAGGCACAAAGAATTGAGTCAGCCTCCAAAAAAGGTATTCATTTAGATCCAGACAAAAATCAAAAAGACCGTTTATGTTTTCAAACAAGGATCTCTTCAATGCCTCCATAGAAAATCCGAGGCATCCTCCAAACTTGGGGCAGGCCGCCGGATCACAGGTTAGGTTCATTCTATATACCCCAGGCCCTTCAGCCTTTCCTTTATCGCCTCTGACTCGGATATGGTGAAATCTCCTTTTTTAGAAATTGTCTCAGCCTCATTGTCTTTATCCGATATCCTTTCAGGATTCTGGCTGATAAATCCTTTTTTTATGATGCCTTTAAGAATTTTACCATCAAGTCCTCCAGGCAATTCCAATCCCATTAAATATAATATAGTTGGGGTAATATCCATGATGTCTGTATCTTCGATCCCGAGCCCTGAATTAATATCAGGCCCTGATGCTATGATGATGCCGTTATCAGCATGTTTGCCGAAGATAAACCCCTTATAGTCCCTCACAGGATCAAATATCTCTTTGGTCTGCCTAACCTCAAACTCCTTTGGAAGGCCGACCCCTGTGACAAAATGATCATCAAAACTGACTATGATATCCGCAGATCTATCAACAAAAGGCCCATGATAAACATCGCTTCGTTTCATAGCCCTCTTCACAACCTTTCTCCCTGTTTTTGGATCATACCAGGCATTAAGCCTGCAGATGATCTCTTCGCAAATCCTCTCATATTCCTCTTCATCCACTATGCCGAGCGGTTCCCTCCCCTTTAGATTGATCCAAATCTCAGGTCTTGCGTGAGGGCTGTATGCCCTGCTTTTACCCCATTCTATGTCGGGATAATACCTTTCAGACGCAATATTTCCGAGGGCCTTGAAAAAATGCCTTTTCAAAAAATGCCGAAAACATCCGCCCGTATAGGTATCTGCAATATCGATCATGCCTTTTCCCAGCTTTTTTATATGGTGTTTGAACCTGGACGATACGCTTATACCCTCATCCCTGCGGGACAGATATCCTGTCTTCTCTAAAAAAAGGTTCAGAAACCTTGGCCCTAACTCGGCAGGCGCAGAACCATGATCGGATACAACAAAGACATTGGTATTCCTATGTATTGAATCCATTATTTGTCCGACAGAGCTATCGATCTCGTCATATATCTTAAAGATGGCGCCGCCGTATTTTTCGGCAAGCCTTTTATCAAAAAAGGGATATTCAGGGTCAAGATATCTCCAATAGTGGTGCTGGACATTATCTATGACACGGAAAACCGCCATGAAGAAATCCCAGGGGCGGTTATTCAGCAGATATTTTACTGCCTTTGTACGCTGTTTGACCGTATCTATGCCTGCTTCTATCCCGCCTTGCAAATCCCCCCTCCTGATCTTTCTTCCCATATCACACTCGATCGTATATGCCCCTGTGTATCTGATCAGCTCCTGGTACAGGCCAGGAGGATAAGAAAAGCCCTCGCTAAGAGGACTAGGTGTATCAAGCCCGGCAAGCATAAAGCCGTTCACCTTTTTGCTCGGAAAGGTCATGGGCACGTTTATCACTCCCACTATCCTGCCTGAGCTGCCCAGGATATCCCAGATTTCCCTGCCATGCCTGTGGGCCGCATTGAGAAATTTCAGCCTGAAGCTCCCTTTTATATGTTCGTGAAAGAAAAAAAGCCCGTGCCTTCCAGGGTTCAAACCTGTCACCATGGACGACCACGCAGCCGCGCTGTTCAGGTTGGGCACGGATTTTAATACCCCAAAGCAGCCTTTGTCTATGAGATTTTTAAGATTAGGGAGACTGCCCTCGCTTGTCCATTTTGCGATTAGGTCATAAGTGGCCCCATCCAATCCTATGACAATGGCCTTATTGAATCCCTTTCTGTTCATTCGCTTAAAACCTTTTTGGTACGAAAATAGATTCTATTTTCATAATTCGTGGTGCCGCTAAAAAGCGGCATGGGCGTTTACCATAAAAAGACTTTTTCGTCCCCGTGGGTGAACTACTTGTTCACGAGCATTTAGGAGAAGATTTGCCATCTCGGCCCCAGGCCGTCTATTGCTCTATAATCAACACAGGTGTCTGGCCCAGCTCGAATAAAAGCTCGCCTCCTTTTGTGTCTTTGATCGCTTCCTTCCCGCTAAGGGAGTCGATTGTCCGAACCGATTCAGCATCGCCTGTCTTCATGACAACCCCTTGGGGAAACCTGTGCGTTTTCTTCCTGATCCTCAAATCCCTTGCGGTCATGCCATCCGCAGTTTCATAAAGCAGTGGGCAAAAGGCGATCCACATCCTCTTCCCGACGCTGTTTTTGAATTCTTCGACCCAGTATCCCTCGGAATTGATATCACCGGCAACACGTCCCGAATATACAGGATATTCATTCAATGACCTGATAAGGTTCCTTAACACTGTAAACTGACTTGTTTTGTCCTTGGTCCTTTCATTCATCAAGGCGATCTTCTTGTTGCTGATCAGACCATTGCTGATTATCCTGCCGATGACCCGATTTTTATCTGCATTAGATCTGGCCATAACAAAACTTGCCACATATTGAATGGCGGCATCGACATCGGAAATATCCTGTTTTTCCTCATTCCCCTCGCTTATCAAAATAGGCTTATCACTGTATCCATAATGATCCAATAAGCCTCGATATGTCTCAAAGGTGTGATATTGCGACGACAGGTCCCCAGGCATTGTCCCCTGCGTATATGATATATTCTTTGGATAGTCATGGATCATAAATACATCAAACTTCGGTTTTGCCTTGAAATATGCCTCATAAAACCTGTTGGTATATCTCTCTATCATCTTCCTGCTGCCGCTAATAAATCCTGCCGTACCTATCATGACATCCGGATACTCAGGCTTGACTTTCTCATACGCTGCAGTGTTTACCCTGGCAAGATCCGCCGCAGTTCCGCTCCAGTGCTTGCCCCCTCCCCTTCCATCATTCTCGGCATTTGGTTCATTCTGAAACTCGACAAATCTGATATTCATGCCCTCATGATATCTTTTGATAAAGGCGTGGACGTATTCGGCAAATTCATCAGGATTTGTCGCCCTATCTCGCATCTTTGACGTCAGAAACATCGGTATTACCGAAAGGCTGTACCTTTTTGATAAATCAGCGACTTTGTCGTAATCAAAGTTGCCTTCATTCCCTTTTTTACCCTTTGCCCTTGGCAATCCTCCCCTGCCGCGCCATGTCCACTTGTCATCCTCAGGTTCGACATAATCCCACAAAATGCCTATCTTGATGTAACCCATGCCGAGGTCTCTGGCAAGTTTGAAATATACCTCGATATCCGTCATATCCCTTTCAACCGGAGGATCTACCCTCAGGCCATAGATAAACTGGCTATCAGTTTGCCGTTCAAGCGCATAACCTTCTACCATACCCTGCTGATCGTCTATATCCTTCCGCTCATCTAATGCCTTTCTTTTTGGCATATTTTGCCGTTTTGGCAGGCCCTGCCTTTCTTCTAAGTCATGGGGTTTCTGTATATTCTGAGCACAGGAAAGTGTCCAGGAAAGGCAAAAGACAAAAAAACCTGCCGATAATAACCCGAATATTGCCCTTTTATATTCTAACATCTTTTATACCCCTTTCTAACTGGCTGTGATAAAGGGTTGACATGGCAAATCCCAAAAAGAGCCATAATACCCCTTTTGCGTAACTATGGTCAACAAGCCCGTGTATGCTTATACATACTATTCCGCCCAAAAAGGCCAGCGCCATAATGTCAAAATATGTCCTCTGGGAAAAAAGCATCCCGTTCCATTCCTTCACGAAAAATTCCATAAAAAGTATGATCATGATCAAACATATGCAAATGATGCCAACTATTCCGAAATCAAAAAAAAATGAAAGATAAAGGCTGTGTGAATGAGGGAATTGGGTGTTAAGGTCGAATCCTCCGGCACCTAATCCAAAAGGGGTCATGGACTTTTTCTGCATGGCCCTTAGTCCGGCCTTCCATATCTCCATTCTGCTCCCTACGGATGTGGCATAGCCACCCTTTTCACTCACCTTCAGAATCCTCGGGGATGATTGTTTTGAAAAAATAACCGAGATGATAAAGATCAAGACAAATAATGTATTGAACAATATAACGTTCCTTATCATGTTTTTCCTCAACGAGGAACTGAACAAAATAATAAAATGCATCATGGCCCAGAGTGATCCAATTCCTGCCTTTGACATGGTAAGAAAATTGGCAAACACGCAAAAACCCAGGGATATCAGCAGGAATTTTTTTCTATATCCATCCTTCTCATAGATAAACATGCCGAGCATAACACAGGAGGCCATATTCAGAAGCAGGGATGTATGATTGGGATGCCCGATGGCATATCCGCGGATCTGGACATGAGGGGCATAGTTTACTACAAGGTCCAGCCAGTCGAATATCTTGAAATAGCGCAGGATCAACGGATGGACCAGAATGGAGACTACGACCAGCATGCTCAGGATATTCCCGCCCAGGATAAAAAACCACATCAGACGTCTGTGAAACCCTTCATTATCGGCTATGCTAACAACAAAATAGTATATGCCTATATTCAGGAATAAAAGAAACCACATGATCAGATAGTACCCTGTAAAAGAAAATATGATGGTTAACAGGCTATAAAACAGCAGGATATATATTGGGATATCAAGCGGGTTTTTGGCCTTGAATGGATCCCTGGTCCTGGCCACTTTATGGGCTATAAAGGCGGCTACAACAGAGAAATAAATGAGCACATAAAAGGGGATGAGCGACCTGACAGTTGCGCCTTCGGTATTGATAGCAAAACCTATATAATTCCCAAAAACGAAAACAAAAAAAATCAGAAGATATGCGCCTATCTCAAGCCTCGCTAAAAAGATTATGGCCATTAAACTGAAAATGCCAATGGATATGACGTAATACCAGGGCAGCACAGCGCTGCATAAGCCAAAAAATATTTCAAAGGATATTAGGCATATAATAAATATCGCCTTAAAATAGCCTTCTTCCATTTCTTCCCCATTTTGTTTTAATTCACCACGGAGATCACAGAGCGCCCAGAGAAAATTAATAACTCTGTGTTCTCAGTGTCCTCTGTGGTTAATTGAAAACGTAATTATCCTTTTCAATCCATAAACCCGATTGTCAATCAAGATAACCCAAGGATTTAAGATGCTCCATTACAATGGCTTCTTCCTCATCGTTTAACTCATTACGACCCGAAGGGGATAGAGAAAATATATCTGTCGAGGACGATTTCTTCTCATCTATTGTCCTTACAAAACATTCCTTTATGGCCCGTCCATCCAAACCGGCAGACAGGGGCAATCCCATTGAATATAAAATTGTCGGGGTTACATCATACAGCTTAATGCCTTCAAGCCTTACCCCTTTTCTGGTCTCTGGTCCGCTTATGATAAAAACCCCATCCATGACATGGTGACCTGACCAGTTATGATTAATAAAGAAACTGTCTTTTTTATAGTGAAGCCGCCTCTTTAACCTTGCCTTATCCGAAACAGCACCGTATCCCCTCTCCCATACCACCAAAATATCAGGGACACTTCTAATGCAGTCTCCGCTATAGATATCCTCCTTAAAGAAAACCTCATGCACCATGCCCCTGCCATTTTCAGGGTCCTTCAGCCCGAGCAAGCCATCCTTTATCTCTTTCTTTAACCGTTCCAGGTCAGGGCCCTCTTCTATAATGCCCTGAGGCTCCCTCCCCTTGAGATTGATGAATATGCTTCCGCAGTCATCCATTGAGTATGCCTTTGTCGCAGACCAGTCTATATTTACAAGGGATTGATAATCGTAAGAAGTTTTGACCTTATCTGTCATGTCATCGTTACCCATCAGATGATACAGTTTTTGCAAAATGTTTCTCTTTTTTTTCCTGACGTAAAGATTAACATTCGTTCGAAACCTGTTGATTCCGGCAACCATACCGTTTGATGGATGATTGAATCTAAGATACCCCAGTTTTTCAAATAAGAGATTTATGGAAACAGCTTTTCTTAATGGCCCGAACCCATGGTCTGACACGATGACAACAGTTGCGTCATCCCCAAATGCCTTTATCAATTCCCCTGCCTTGAGATCCAATGCCCTGTATATATCCTGGATAGCATGGCCAAACCTCTCAGCATCCATCTTGTTATAAGAAGGGTGTTCCTTGTCCATACATGACCATAAAAGATGGGACGCCTCATCTGCAGGCATAAAAACGGCCATGAAAAAATCATAACCGTATTCGGACATGCAATAGGATGCTGTGTGGAAATGATTCTGGATGGTATTGTGAAGCTCTTTGATATAGACATCCTTTGTACTTCCTTTATAATTGTGCCATCCAAATCTGAAGCCGCCCATCCTTTCCATAAGATCTTTCTTCAGTTCAGCAGGATATGTAAAAGGGCTGCCTTCTCCAGGTGTCCCCAGCCCCGAGATCATTATTCCGTTGACATGATCGGGGGGATAAGTCATAGGTACATTAATAACCCCAACTTTCTTCCCCGTCTCACTGAGCACCATCCATACAGGCTTGACCCTGCGAAGTCTCGAACTGAAAAGTTCAGTTCTGTAACTGCCTTCCATCCTTTGGTTAAATCCAGTGATCCCGTGTTTCGCAGGGGTGACGCCTGTGGACAAAGAAGTCCATGCAACAGGGCTCAAAAATGGCAGGGCAGATCTTATATGCCCATAGGCGCCCTGTTCCATAAGCCTTTTTATTGTCGGGAGTTCATTATTTTCTACCATCGGCTCAAGGATCTCGGGTGTCACACCATCCAGCCCGATGACCAGATATCTTGAGCTCAACGGCCTATTAGATTCATATTCCATTGATTCCTCCCATTTTCATTCCGGGTAACCGTTCACCCCGTGAGCCGAATAAATTATGTCAACACAGGATTTTACCACGGAAGTACACGTAATATCACGGAAAATAATTGTCCAGTGCAATTCAGTGAAAATCCGTGGTTAACTGTTACCATTCCGGCTATTTGTAATGGTAATTGTAATAATATGTGATTTTTCCAATTGCCAGTTTATTAAGAAGCATTCCCAGAGGCCTTATATTGGCCTGCTTTAAAAATTCAAGCGCCTGTGAAAAGGCACGGTGGGTCACCTTCCTGCTTTCAAGCACCAGAACCAGGGCATCTGTATAACCCGCCAGTATTCTGGCATCATTTGCCGCCAGGATCGGGGGGGTATCCAGTATAACGAAGTCAAACCTGTCTTTTAGCCCCTTCACCAATTCTTTCATCTTATCAGACTCTGTCAGAAGCCCCGGGTCAGGGGGGATAGGCCCGCTGCAAAGCAGATTAAGCCCCTCCACCTCTGTTTTTTTGACGGCCTCATCTATATCCGCATCTCCGGCCAATACATTCACTATCCCAGTGGTATTCGGTTTTTTGAATATCCTGTGCATATCGGGTTTTCGCAAGTCCGTATCGACGATGAGAACCTTTTTACCCTCACGGCAGATAAAAATACCCAGATCTATGACGGTAGTCGTCTTTCCCTCCCCTTGAAAAGAACTGCTTATAACCAGGGTTTTTACCGGTTTATCAAGGCTGGCGAATCTTATGCTGTTAAGCACTGTCCTGTAAGCCTCACAGAATGGATCCTTGGGGTCCCTTTTTAGGATTATCGGGCTCTCTCTCCTTTTGGATCTTGGGATGACCCCCAGGAAGGTCACATTGTGCTGTTTTGCCTCTTCCTGGGACTTTATTGTGTCATCAAGATAATCAATCAAAAAGGCCATGCCGAACCCGAATATAACGCCCAGAAAGGCGCCCACTATCCCATTAAGAACCATATTGGGGCTTTCAGGTTTGTTGATATTGGGCTCTGCTGCGGGTTCCACCAGCCTTATGTCGGAAAGTGTCATGGCCTCAGCCACTCCCACCTTGTAAAGATATTCAAGGAGCGAGCTATAGAGTTTCTGGCTTGCTGACAGTTTCAATTCCAACTGTGACTGGGTTAATGTCTTGTCCGGAAAGGTGTACAGGTCGGATAAATATTTATCTATATCCGTCTGGACGCACTTCAGATGCGCCTCCATCCCGGAAATCTCCCTCTCAAAGGTCTCCAGATCCTGAGAGGATTTCTGGAAAACGCCCACCTCATATGCCAGCTCTTCTTTGGCCTTCTTGATCTTTTCCTGAATAATCCTGGCATCCGGATGATCAGGTGTATTTTCTGTCAATATCTCGGCCAGATTCAGCTCCAGATCGGTGATCATTTTTTTTAGGTGATCTATCTGCGGGTTCTCTGAGATCGCGGAGCTGGATACAGTTATGCCGGTTTGCCTGCCGAGCTGATCCTTTAATGTGTCCAGCTTGGCCCTGGTCTTGTTGATCTCGATAATACCCTTTTCCTTTTCATTCAAAAGATCGGTCACTTTCCGGATGGCTTCATTTATCTCGGTATTCAGATCGACCGTTCCCTCCTTGATCTTGAACCTTTTTATCTCCTCAAGCGCATCAAGATAGGCAGCCTTTGAGACCTCGATCTGCCCCTCTATAAAACTTTTGGCATTGGCAAACTCTATCCTTCTTTGACGCAGGTTTTCTTCAATATAGACATCCACCAGGGTGTTGGCGATCATAGCCGCTGTTTTCGGGTCTGCAGCGCTTGCTTCTATCTTGAATATATCCGTATCATTTACCTGTGTTACCTCCAGATACGGCTTTGTAAATATCCTGGAAGATATAATCCCTGATGTCTTTAATTCACTATGCCTCAACAAATCGCCATTTCCGGACTTCAATTGCAGCCTCGATATCACCTTATCAAGAATAGGAGACGAGGTGGCCAGTTCAATCCGGTTCTCTATCTCTGTGCCCGATTTGGTTAGCCTTGACTGAGCAAGATTCGTCAGATCAAGGCTTGATAAGATAGACGACGCTGTCGTTGATGTCTCCATAATCACCTTTGCAGAGCTGCTATATCTTGAGGGAAGAAAAAAACTGCAAAGGATCGCGCTAAGCAGTATTATCAAAAATGCCTGGATTATGATCCATCTTCTGCGAAGGATAATCTCTAATATCTTTCTAAGGTCCATAGTTTAATAAATCCATATAAAATCCGAGCGGTTCCTGGTATGACCACTTTATTTAAAATCTTTTCCTTCTCCTCCTTATGATCATGTGCTTTTATCTCCTATCTTTTTTAGGGATTGACCGGCATTAAACCTGATATATTTATCCTGGCTGTCTAAAAGCCTTGTCAGTGCAGGCACTGCCCTTTTATCCCCGATATTTCCAAGCGACCAGATCACAAAGATTTGGAGGTCATTATCTTCCAAAAGGCCAATTAACGGTAAGGTAGACCTGTCATCCTTTATCTTTCCGAGCGACTCGACCGATTTCCGCTGTATCTCTTTATCATTTTCAGCCAAAACCGCTATCAAATCATCAACACATCCGCTGTCCCCTATCTTTCCTAATGCCTCTATGGCCTTAATTCTGATCTCTTTTGATTTATCATTTAGGAATCTGGCCAGCCTTGGAACTGCGCTTTTTTCCCGTATCTCTCCAAGTCGGTAAATGGCATCGCTTATCACTACAGGATTACCGCTTTCCAGGCTTTTTATATACTCTTCTTTATCATCCGAAAAGCGCCTGAACAGACCTATAATAACAAGGATCATGAGGAGGCATATAATCCCTTTCAACAAAACCGATATTATTAATGATCCTGCTCCTGTTCTATAGGCCGACCAAAATCTTTCCATCCGTCCTCTCCGTGGAAACCTTGAGTGCATCCATAATCCTGCTGAATGGATAACATGCCGTGACCATCGGTATGATATCCAGTTTTTTCCCTGCGATAAGCCTTATGATATTATGAAATATCTTGTATCCGGAATGACCCCTTGAGCCTACGATCCTGTTTGCCCCGGATACAAGGGAATCCAGAAACATGGGCGTTGATGTGGCGGCCCTACCCAGATATACTATCTTGCCTCCAGGGGCCATCGCCTTTTCCATCTCAGGTATGGTATTTGGGGCTGCTCCGGCAGCCTCAACCGAGATATCAGCCCCCTCGCCGCCTGTTATATCCAGAACCTTTTCATGCGGCCTTATGCCATCATCTTTCAGCCTGTTGCTGTTAAAAACGAAATCCGCCCCCATAGCCCTTGCCAATTCCAGACGTTTATCTTTTATGTCAAATGCTATTATCTTGCTTGCGCCTGTTATCCTGGCCAGCGCCACCGCCCCCAGGCCTATAGGACCGGCTCCATAAACCACAAAGGTATCTCCTGGCCTGACTCCATCCCCGCTTATAAACATGCCATTATAAGCGCATCCGACCGGCTCGACAAGGGCGCCTAATTTAAAGAGGTCATCATCCCCGTAATTATCCTTTAAGCTGTTAAGTTCCCAGCAATATCTCTCTTTTGATTTTATAAAGTCCGCAAATGCCCCGTCCGCGCTGAGTCCTGTCAACTCTATATTTTTACACTGATTGGGCGCCCCGCTGCGGCAAGGGGTGCATACGCCGCACCACTGTATGCTTTCCACAGCAACAGGGTCACCAATCTTCAAAGTCGTGACCTTCCTGCCGGCCTTCTCAACAACGCCTGAAAACTCATGACCAATGATGCAAGGCAGCCTCAACAGGCCGGAAAAAATGGTGTAGCCTTCGTCATCCATCTCATATACATGGGTATCGGATCCGCATATCCCGCAAAACTTGACCCTGATCAGCACCTCATCATCGTCTATGTCCGGTGTAGGAACATCCTTAATCTCAAAACAGGAATTTCTCCAGACCTGACTGCCGATCAGTGCCCTCCTGTTTTTCCTTTCCCCTTCGCTCAATGGATAGCCTGGTCTAGGCGCCCATTCAGCGTTAGCTATCAATGCCCTCATCTCTCCTCCAATTGTAACAATGCCTTCATGTCGATCTTTCCCATCCCTATCCTGGGCAAACTCTCCCTGAATTCGACCACTTTGGGGACCTTGTAGTGGGCAAGATGATCGCTGCAAAACCGGATTATCCCCCTTTCTGTCATCTTCTGCCCATCCTTTAAAACTACAATAGCCTTTGGCACCTGCCCCCTGAGCCTGTCCTCCACGCCTATGACAGCCGCCTCTTTTATACAAGGGTGACTCATGAGCTGAATTTCTATCTCCAAAGGATATACCATAAGACCTGCCACCTTCATCATACCGCTTTTTCTGCCTGCAAACCAAAAATGGCCATCCGTATCCATTTTCCCCAAGTCTCCGCTATAATACCATCCGTCCCTGAAACCCTTGACGTCATTATGGCAATCTTCATAATACCCACTGACTACGGCAGGCCCCTTGAAGACCATCTCGCCTACATTATCAGGGGGGAGTTCCCTCCCTTCATCGTCAACGATCTTGACATCATAAAACATACAAGCCTTTCCGACCGAACCATATTTCTGATTCTCTCCCGGCGAATTGGCTATGGCTATACCTGTAGTCTCGGTGCTTCCCCATACTGGCAGGAGAGGAATTCCTATTGACTGTTCAAACCTCTTTATAAGATCTACCCTTGTGAACATCCCGCCGCTTTCAGCGACCCTTAGTGAACCAAGTATATAGGGCCTTTTTCTGCAAGCATCCAGTAAAGTCTCATACATAGGCGCCAAACCCATGAAACACGTGACCTTATTTTGCATGATGGATTTGATTATGGCCTTTGGATATATACTTTCAAGAAGCACTGTAGTACCGCCCGAATAGAGGGATCTTGAAAATATCTCATGCGGATGTGCAAACGGGGCAAACATGCAAAGATGTACGTCAAAGCGGTTGATCTTCAATGCCTCTATCGCGGCAACTGTATTCCAGAAGATGTTCGAATATGTTGTGACAGCGCCTTTCGGGTTTCCTGTAGATCCGGATGTATAATTGAGGTATACAACGCTATCCTCAGAAACATCCAGGGAAGGATTCTTTGTCTTCCTGCCTTTCAGTACATCATGCCATGAATAATCCCCATCCATGGAACACTCTCCGGCAACGATGAAAGTCACCTTTGATCCTTCGGGTACTGATCTTCTTGCAAGGCTTACAAATCTGTCCTGAACTATCATAAAACGCAACCCTGTTGTCTCTATCACCCCTTTAATCATCCCGGGCAGCAGTTCAAAATTGACAGGGACAACTATACCCCGACATTTTGCAACAGCAAGAAAGGTAACTATAAGCTCAGGAGCCCTGGGCAGCATAAAACCGACCCTTTCCCCTGGCATGATGCCAAAAGCCATCAGGGCGAAGACAAGTTTATTCACCTCTTCGTTCAATTCCCTGTAGGTTATGTTTATGTCCTGATACACAACGGCGGCCTTGTCTGGCATATCCTTTGCGTTTCTCTCCAGTATCTCTATCAATGTCATATAATCTGCCTCATAATAAAATTAATGCTTAGCTGTTCCTTTATAAAACCTTGGGCATTATACAACACACGTCTCCTATGTTTAAAAGGCTATCCATATTTGTATCCAGCCCGAGGCCTTTTATCGTTTCTTCAGACGGCATGCCGGTTTCTATTTCCCAGTTGTGCAGGCTATAATAATCATCCAGCATTTTATTGAAACGATCCCTGTCTATCAATTCACCCTTATATCTGCCCGATGGCAGCGGTTCATCGAAGTATCTTGCAGGAAGAGTGTCGCACGTCCGGTCAAGCCCCTCCCTTTTAAGAAACATCCTCTCAAGGGTAACTATCCTTTCCCCTATCTTAAACAAATCTTCCTGAGAAAGACTCATGCCTGTTGAATATAATATAAGTCTTGAGAATTCGGATATTCCCAAATGATCTATGTTATTGAATTTTTGAGCGAAACGGCATATCCCCAGCGCATCCGCAATCGCATAATTGATCTCGGACCACCATACCATCCTTGGCTTTCCTATATAAGAAGCAGGATCGCTTGATACATCCTTGTCGCCCAATATACGGCTGATAGTCCCTTCGCTCAAATTCAGGGCCTCTATTGTGGGGCGCGACCTCAAATGGTCAGCCCCTCTTGACGCTGTAGCGACACCAAGTGCAAAACCCTTGTATGCCCTTACATCCACAGAGTCCGATTGCGGAAGGTTCTTTGACCATATAAGATATCTCTCAGAACCCCTTCCTATCCTCCCGGAAGCCGCCTTTGCCCCGTCTGCAAGCAATGCCCCGAAACCCTCCCTGCAGACGATCTGATTAATAAGGGATATTATAACCTCCTCATCTCCCCAGTCCAATGACAGCCCGCAGGTATCCTTTTCATCGATTATTCCCCTTTGAAAAAGCTCAGTCGCCCAGGCAATGATATTCCCAGCGGAGCTGCAATCCATGCCGTATCTGTTCAGGATATCATTGATGACCAGAATGACCTCAGGGTCCTTGATCCCGCAGACAGGTCCAAAGGCGGCCAGCATGCCGAATTCTGGCCCCTCGGATTGAAGCCCCTTGCCTTTACCGTCCATGATCTCATATGTATGGCTGCAGGCGATAGGGCAGGAAAAGCATGCCTTTGTATTTTTATAATATCTCTTTTTAAGGTTGGCTGCCCTTAGATATCTTCCCTCCTCAAATCTCGTTTCCTGTCCGTTTCTTGTCCTTATAACCCCTGTATGATTATGAAGATCATACAGAAAAGGGGTCCCATATCTATGCAAAGCAACGCTTGTCCTTGACCTTCTCAGATTGGAATTGAGCCCTCTTACATAATCGGTTAGTGCCTTGGATGTTTTTTGGCCGGTTCTGACCTGGCCTTTTACTACTATAGCCTTGATCTTCTTAGAGCCCATGAGACAGCCCATCCCTGTCCTGCCTGCCATCCTTTTTTGTCCATGCCTCACACCCGCAAAACGCACAAGGTTTTCACCGGCCTGACCGATGCATAACGACTCGCTTGATGAGCCATAAAGGTTCTCAAGATACTGCATGCAACCAATAGTATCCATACCCCATAGACCGGAGGCATCCTTTATTTCAACCCTTCCGTCCTCCAGAAAAAGATATACAGGGATTTCTGACCTTCCCTTTATAATCAAATGGTCAAATCCTGTCTGCCTCAAGACAGCAGCAAAATGACCGCCTATGCTGGAATCACCCAGAAGCCCTGTCTCAGGGGACTTTCCTGATATAGAACACCTTGAAGCAGCCGGCACAGTAAGCCCGGAAAGCAAGCCTGCGCCGACAATCAGGGGATTTTCAGGAGAAAGCGGATCTGTAGTTTTGGAGGTCAGATGATACAAAAGAAACATATTTATCCCGCGGCCGCCCAGAAATTTACGCCTGATTTCCTCCGGGATATCTATAAAGTCTGTCTTTGATGCATCCAAATCTATAATGGCGATCTTGTTATTATCAAACATAAAAAAAGGCATCTATAATAAGCTTTCAGGGACACAAATGATATCGCCATTTTGCAAGGCTACGTTAGAGGTTATATCCCCCTGTTTTATGGCCTTTTTTAGATTCAGGGTCTTTAGATCAGGTTTTTCCAAACCTTTCCTGATAAGCAATATATTATTCTGGTTTGCCTTTACCGTAAAACCCCCGGCCATAGAAATCGCATCCAGTATAGTCAACGGGCGATCCAGGGGATAAAACCCGGGTTTGTTTACCTCTCCCAAAACAGTCACTGTCTGGCTTTGAACGGAGATCACATTGACCCCCGCCTTTGGATCTATAATATATCTTGAAAGCCCCTCTTTTATCTTTTCAGTAAGCGCAGAGATACTAAGGCCTGCCGCCGTTACCTCTCCCAGTAAGGGATAAATTATCTTGCCGGATGGCCCTATCAAAATAGTCTTGGTCAACTCATCATGGCGGTAGACAGTTATTTCTATGGTATCCCCAGGGCCAAGTATATATTCAGGGCTTTTTGTCTCATCATTTCCCCAAATGCCTTTTACAGCCCCTTCCACCTGGGCTGGTCTATTACTTTCCGTTTCCTGGACAGGGGCAATATCAGCAGAT
Source organism: bacterium (assembly GCA_016934595.1). GTDB lineage: Bacteria > SZUA-182 > SZUA-182 > DTGQ01 > JAFGSM01 > JAFGSM01. The sequence goes on from JAFGSM010000104.1 coordinate 29,181, forward strand.
TTGCCAAAAGGCATGATCCCCTTGCATCCGCATATCAAAAAAATAATGCAGATAATCCAATAAATATAATGAATATTTAGTGGGCGCCTGAGCATTTCAATACCACAGGTACCGTCTTTATGAGTATCTTCAAATCCAATAATAGCGACCAGTTGTCAATATATTCCATATCAAGCTCCATCCATTTATGAAAAGGGACCTCGTGCCTCCCGTTAATCTGCCAGAGGCATGTCAGTCCAGGCCTGACGCTGAAGCGCCGCTTATGCCATTCCTTGTCAAAACCATTATAATCGCGCTCAGGAAGCGGTCTGGGGCCTACCATGCTCATATCGCCTTTCAGGACGCTTATCAATTGAGGCAGTTCATCCAGGCTTGTGCGTCTCAATATCCTTCCTGTTCGGGTGATCCTGGGGTCATTTTTGATCTTGAATACAGGTCCGCTTGCCTCATTCAGGTGTTCCAGTTCTGACTGCCTCTTTTCCGCCCCGTCAATCATCGTGCGAAACTTATAAAGTTTAAAACGCCTCTTATTGTAGCCAACCCTTTCCTGAACAAAAAACACCGGTCCAGGGGAGTCAATCTTGATTAAAATTCCAATGATTATAAAGACAGGAAATAAAAATAACAACCCGGCCGTGGTCAAGACTATATCCACAGCCCTTTTCACAACAAAAGACCAGTTTTCTTCCGGCCCTTTGTAAATCGTGAGAATGGGCAATCCATGAAAATCGTCCACAGTCGATTTTGCAAATTGCGTATCAAAAAGGTCCGCAAGATAGCGCACCAAAATCCCATGGTCCATGCAAAGGCTTACGATCTTTTTTATCTGTTCATAGGAAGACATAAAAGGCAGGCCTATAATGACCTCGTCCACCACATATCTGTTCAGAACATCAGAGAAATTGTCAAGGCAGGCAAGCATATCTTTTTGATCGCATGTATCAGGCAATTTATTGTCTACAAAACCGGTCAGCTTGTATCCCAAAACCCTGCTTTGGGTTATCTCTCTCGCAAACTCCATTGCCCTTTCATTCATGCCTATAACCACTACATGACGCAGATTCATACCCATGTTGCGGATCACCATGAGGAAGAGGCGCATAAATAGCCTCGCCATGATGGTCAAGAAGGTGCTGGATGCCCAGAATAACAATATATAAACTATGTTTAAAGAGGAAGGATAGAAGAAAAAGGCAAATCCTCCGATTATAAAACTCCCGAAGGTAGTTGCCTTCAGGATATCAAAAGATTCCTGCAACCTGCTTCCAAAACGTCTCGATCTATAGAGATTGAGGTGCTCAAAAATGATATGCCACAATTCGATAAGGACAATCAGCAGTATCAGATGTTGGAATTTAAACCGGATTGATGTAAAATCACAAAAATCCATGGACAGGATACCATGGACAACAAGATAATTTCCTGCAATGGCCGACAAGGCCAGGCTGCAAATCAGGATGGCTATATCGGATAATTTATATAAAGTCAGCAGCAGGCTGCGACGAAAAAACATACGGTTTTGCATCCCCCCTATAAATCTTAAAAAAATATTATGGTGTCATTCTTTAAAATTATAGATATTAATATTATAAAGATATGTATAAACCAATCCTATTATTGAATTAGAAATCTAACATATTATCATTAGTTTTGCAAACAACTTAATACACATTAATATACAAGCAAGGAGAAAATACTGCGGTATGGAACCAAAAATATTTATAGATGCCAATACACTGCTGACCGATTCTTTCATGCTGGCCAGAAAGGTCTATGAAAGCGGCTATCGTCCGGATTTCCTTTTAGGTGTCTGGAGGGGCGGCACCCCGCCAGGCATAGCGATCCACGAATTCCTTGTATTCAAAAAGGCAAGCCCTAAATACCATACTGCAATTAAGGCAGAATCCTATAGCGGGATTGGGCAACGCTGCGATAATGTTATAATCGAAAACCTGGATAAGGTTGCTTCCATGCTGAATGAGGGAGACAGGATACTGATAGTGGACGACATCTTCGACACGGGAAAAAGCATGGAGGCCATCAAACATTGTCTTTACAAGGCCGTCAAATTCCATACCCAGATAAAGGTAGCCACTGTCTATTATAAACCTGACAATAACCTTACGGATTTCATGCCTGATTATTACTTAAAAACCGTCAAGGGATGGGTGGTCTTCCCCCACGAACTGAACGGGCTGTCTATGGAAGAATTAAGGAAAAAGGGACAAGGTATCTGCGGAATCCTTATGGTTTAATGTTCACAAGCACTGATAAAGCATGTGACCCCCTGGGTGAAACCTGCCTCGCCTGCCTCCGAATCCCATCCTGTGCCCGTGGTCCCCGTTTCTGTCCCACCTGTTTGAGAGCCTGAACCTGGGATTGGGATTGAACCTGAACCAGTAATAATCGCCTCCTCCGAAGGCGAACTCTCCACGCCATAGATGTTGTAAGCAGTGACCTGGACCTTATAGGTTATTGCCGGGTCCAGCCCTGTCAAATAATAAGAATTGGTGTTTCCCACGTCCAGTTTTGAGCTTGTTACAATACTCCCTGTATTAGAGGACGTTCCGGAACTTGTTGAGCTTCCTGTATTACTGGATGTCTGTGACGATGTATTTTGACTCGAGGATGAGCCTCCGCCGCTTCCGCTCATGCCTCCGCCTTCCTCCTTTTCTTCAGAACTGGAACTCCCGCCATCCTGCATGTAGAAGGCAGACCGTTCATCCTGATCCTCGCTTAAAGACCATGTGGTCTTGCTGGAGGTGTTAGGACCATAATACAGATAATAGCCTTTGGCGTCAGGGCTTCCGCTCCATACAAGGCTGGCAATCTGATTTTGTATGTTTACAACCAGGGAACTGGGCGGGGCAGGGGCCTGGCTTATCCCCCTTTGCCCAAAAATTTCTTTTATCAATTCGCCATGTATGCTGCCATATCTCACCTGGTCAATAATCAGACAATCTATAAGAAAATCAAGATATGTTGCAGGCTGTGCCAGAGCCGCAAAATAAAACAGTGTGTCCGCAACTCTGATCCCTTCATCCCCGACTTCCTGTCTCAATGCCTGCCTCAAATCCCACATTGCGCCGGACAGGATCTGACTGCTCTGATAAAGCTCCTGTCCGTAGTTGGTAAGGTAATTCAGGCCGTTCTCCAGTGTCCTGACGTAATCATGACCAATCCAGAAGCCGCCCTCGGCAATCTGGGGATCGTTGTTTATCGTGCATGCCCAGTAATCTGAGAATGCCTCATGCATGGCGTCAAACTCTGTAAACCTGCTCAAGGCGGCATAGCCGCCTGCATCCCCTATCCCTTTGCCCAGACCTTCCAATTGGCCATAGATGCTGTCAGTGACCGCATGGGCGCATTCATGATATATGATATCCGAAAAGTGGGCGAAATTGGAGTACTCATACTTATCCCCTTCGCCAAAAAATATCCCCTCGCCAGGCATCCAGAACGAATTCATATACTCCTTTTGATAACGAACCGTAATCCTAATGGGGAATGCATCAGAGGTCTCAGCCCAAAACTCAGGATCGATCTCCTGAATATGCCTCACAAGAAGATTGGCATGGTAATATACGTTAATTTCGTCGATATTGGAAAGGGAATTGACAGTACCCGTTTTGGTGCTGACATCATAATCCGTGATCCTCTTAAAATTTATCGCCTCGCCGGTCGCACCTGACGCCACATTGCTCTTTGTATAAACGGCATCCGCGCCGTCTTCATTGATCACCTTAAAATAAGAACCTTCAAGACATGAGCACAATATGTTCTTTTGCGCCTCCCCTGTAATCTGATAACAGCCTTCATGATCCGTAATCCCAAAGACGCTCGAATATACGCCTATATCATCTATATTCCATCCGCAGTAACTGACATAACCGTTTGTAGGACCTATGCCCCATCTGAAAAATATGTTTTCGCGGCCTTCCGCCCATTTTGATATATCATAAAGGACAAGCCTCCATCCTCCATCATATATGTCTTCTTCAGGGTTTTCCCATATCTTCCACCATGTGGAGGTCGGTCCATCCGATATCTCAATTGATGCGTGATCCGATTTTGAATTTTCTATCCCAAGCCATCTCCAGAATCTGAGATAGACATTCTTACCCGAAGTGCAGTTCACCGGATTTGAGGTTGTAAGATATTGTGGCGACCACATATTAAGCGGGTAATAGCCGTTCAGGTTATAAGCATAAAAGGTCAGGCCTGTATGCCCTTTGTCCGGACCTGGACCTCCTGCGCTGCTCACAGGATATACAGGCTGCCCGAACTCCCATCCATAGGGGGTTGTCCCCAGCCACCCCGGGTCTGTATCAAGCGAATTGTACATCAGCGGAGAGTCATCACGCAGACAGATCACTTTAAGTTTGGGCAAAGCTGCGTCGACCGGGTTGTCATTTGAATACCTGGGAAGCACCTGTCCCTTGGCCTGTCCGGATATGAGATGACGGCCAAGAACCTTTCTGTCCAAAATGGTGCTTGTATCCGCTTCGATAATATACAGCCACTTTTGTAATGGATCACGGCACCTTAATTCAATCAACCACGCCCATACAAACCGGGCGCTGCCCTTATCCTCAAAGGGATATACGAATAAAAGCCCTGCTGAGGCATCAAAATGTGCACCTGGATAAATGGCCGCAAGATCAGATATTGCAGCGGCAATAGCCTCCTCTGACTCCGATGCCTTCCGTTCTTGGATTTCTGGCAGGACAACACCCGGGAAATGGTTCATGGTTATGGACATAACATCGCCGTTTTCAGAGACGATAAACGATATCTTGCTCCCGTATACAGGAATGCCTTTATATATCTGTCCAAAATCCATGAACCATATCCCCCCCCTATGGGTATATCTTAAAGGTTTGATCTCATCCGTTGAGATGCCGAACAATTCCTTGTTCTGATTAATAAAACCCTTGCATGCATCAACTATGGCCGCCCCGGATTCCACAGCAAGCCTCCTCGGGATATCCATTTTTATATCCCCTCCGAATATACGGTAAATACCATCTGAATCAGCCCTGCCGATGATCTTTACATCTTTTCCATAGCGCTCGAAAAATGCCTTGGCGCCATCGGATCTTTCCATAAGCTTATCTGCCCTGAGGGAGACAAATCTATCAGGCGCTTGATTATCATCACCCGTAATCCTTCCCCTTTGCCTTGTATCCTCTCTAATGAGCCCATGTACCACCACGCTTGGCGCGAATATGATACAGACTGATATCAGCAGCAAGACAAGCCACCTTATATCCTGCCACCTCTTATGATACAGGTCCATTTGATATCACCCCTGCTGAAAATATGCCTTTATAGAAGGCTTCATGAATTGCTTTAATTTCTGTTTAATCTGTAAGTGTTTAAAAACCCTTCTTTTAATCTATGAGTATTCAAGAATCGACTATGCATATTGAATACCATACGGCATGATGGAATGCTAATATAAAGACTTTGTTTTTATTGACATTATCTATACAGGAAGGAAGCTTTACGTTATAAGGAAGGGTTTTATGTTTAAAAAATGCCCTGGCATGTTTAATAATAAAACAGGATGGCCGTGCATACATGCTGATTTAAAAGACGAAATAAATCCTAAAAAACCCTACCGGCAAAGCGCTCCAAGAAAGCAAAAGACCTTGTACTCGCTCCCTGATGAATCCTTGCTGGATTCCCTGTAGGGAGTAGCATAGACATAATCGGATGCGCTGCTTTCCGCATAATATTCATTGTATGCAGAGACCTTCAAAACATAGGTCGTCCCGTTTGTCAGGCCAGTCAATTTATATGCAGTGGCCAAACTGGCGTCCCGCCTTACGCTCGGGTCCTCCTTGTCGGTCACGATGTCATTTTCCGTGCGGAAATACACGTAATATCCCTTTACCTCGTCTATATCGGAATTTTGCCGCCAGCTCAGTTCCACAAATGTATCGCCTGCCACAGCCGTAAGTCCCCCAGGCGATTGCGGAGGCCTGCTTATCCCTCTCAGGCCGAAGATATCCTTTATAAACACCACATGCTCCCCGTCATACGTGATTTCGTCCTGCATCAAGACATCCACCAAAAAGTCATCGAATGTGGTTGCCCCGCCATAGCGGGCAAAGTGAAAAAGCGTGTCTGCGACCTCTTTACCCACCAATTCCCTTGTCTCCCACATCGCTCCGGAAAGTATGAGGCTGTTGGCGTATACGTCGTCTCCATAATCATCCGGATATTTGAATTCATTGTCCAGATTTCGCACATAATTGCGGCCTATCCAAAAATCGCCATCCCCGACCCTGGCGTCTCCATTCATGGTGCAGGCCCAGTAGTCGGAAAAGGATTCATGCATCGCATCAAATTCCGTGATAAAAACCGGCCCTGTTTGCTCACCGTCCGTTGTCCTTCGAATAGATGTCAAAGGCGGCATAAAGAAGGAATAAAAGCTGTTAGTAATGGCATGGGTATATTCATGATAGATGATATCGGAAAACTGCGCAAAATTTCTGTATCCGCCTGTACGCGAATCGCCTTCTCCGAAGCAGATCTTGTGCTCAGGAGACCAGAAGGCGTTCTTGTAATTATCGCCAAACCGGACGACCACACTTATAGGGTCCTTTTTGTCCATGGCGTTGTAGAAAGGATCTATCTGTTTGACATAACTTAGCAGCAGATTAATATGATAAAAAACGTTGAATTCATCAAAACTGTTAAGCGTGGTTTTATCTGTATCCCAGTTAATTGCAACAGGGGGTTGGGTGTCTCCATCTATTCCCTCCATATAACATATGGCCGAAGCCCCGTCCTCATTGATCACATCTACATAAGTCCCCTCAAGCCTGCACAAAAGCATGTTGGCGGGTACGCCTCCGGTCTCTGCCAGGTCAAAAAATCCATTCGGATCCGTCAGGGTGTTTGTGCTTTCATATATCCCTATGTCATCCAGATTCCATCCGCAGAATGTCCCAGATCCATCCGTTGGCCCCATTCCCCACCGTATGGCTATGTCTTTTCCATCCGCCCATTTTGATATATCAAAGAACTGGAGGTTCCAGCCTCCCCATGTATTATTAAAGGAGTCATAAATGCCATCCTCGATCTGGCTTGTGCCGTTTGACCAGATAACGGTCCAGGTCTGTCCGCCATCGTTTGATACCTCTACCGTAGCCCTGTCATAATCCGTCCTTTGTCCGGAATCCGTCTCCCAATATTCCGCCTGTACACCCAGCCATCGCCAGAACGTCAGGACAACGCCTGTTTTGTTGGCGCAGTATATCGTATTGGTGGTCAGGTATTTTGTCTTCATGAGGTTCGTGTAATCACCAAGTAGATTATATCCAAAGACGTTCAAACCTGTTACACCACTGATAGGATCAGGGCATCCTGCATGACCGTATATATTGATATCCTGAGGCACGGGCACCCCTAATCCCCATGCGCCCTCTCGTGCCCAGCCAGGATCTATATCCAGGCTATATTCACATACAGGGATAGTCTGATTAAGGGCGTAGATTTTTTGATTCCTGAAAGGCTGCCACTGCGGTGGATCATTAAAGTATTCCGGAAGGATCAATCCGCCGACCCTCCCCTTGATGCCCATCCTGTTTAAACTGTAGTCAAGGATGAATCTCCCTGTTTGGGAGTCGATAAAGATAAGGCTGCTTCCTTTTGAAGCAGAACCCGTAAATACAGGGACCTGCCACGCAAGGCGGTATTCCATTCCTTCCCTGAAAGGCACGGGCAAAACAAACAGGCTTGTTTCACCAAGCCTCCCTCCATCCTCAGCAATGCGCATATGCCGCCTTGCGATATTTGCCGCATCGTTGCCTTTGACAGATGGAACGGGATCTATTCCGATGCCGGGATATGTATCGCCTGCCATCAAAAGGAGGTTTCCTTTTAAGTCAAACCTGAACTGAACACCGCCTCCATAGACCCTCACCCCTTTATAAAACTGCGCAAATTGGCAATAAAAAATCCCCCCCCGCAGTTTTATATCCTCTAAGACAAGGTCATCCTGCCCGACCTTTAAAAATTCTGAATACTCTTCGATCAGCCCCTTGGATCTGGCTATAATCCCTGACTCGTTTATGTTGTCTCCTGTTTTGAGCCTCGCCGTTTGAGAAATATTCCTGTTATATAGACGGTGTACCGTCCCCCATGAGTTCCAGTGGCCTGCCCAGTCCCCTTCATTGTTATACCTGAATCTTTCCAGTCCGGTCTGCCCTGAGCCATCATATCGAGGGTTTTCTGATTCAGGCTGCGGGGAAGGCCCTTGATTTGCGTTTTCAACCTTAATCGGATTCGCTGCGAGCGGCCTTTCAACATTGTTTTGAAGGCCGGAAGATGGTGGACCCAAAAAAGACCAGGCCATGGGCGGCAGAACAAGGATCAAACCTACGCCTAAGGTGCATGCCAGAAAATACATGAACCGCCTTTTGTCTTGAAAATAGATTCTATTTTTCATTCTTCGTGGCGGCCTGAAAGGCCATGGGTGTTTGTCTCGAAAATAAACCTCGTTGTTTATTTTCATGCTTCGTGGCGCCGCAAAGCGGCATGAGCGTTTGTTCCGAAAATAGATATTCATGATTCCCGAAAATCTTAAAAATTGAACATGTTTAAACTTTGCGGGTCTTAAAATATACGGTACCCATCTATATTATTCGGTAAAAATGTCTTTGTAGAACGGGAAAAACGGAGGCTTCATTCAAAATAAAAAAAGGAAGGGTCGCAATGGTTCACCTTGAGTTTAAATAGTGCGTTAAATAGAAATTTTTTCCGAAAACGGAAAGTATCGGAGACTGTCGAAGCTTTTTTATTTTAAATGGAAGGAATCCCGGATATGCTCCGATATCCGGCTTGTTATGCGGAATGCCTCTTTGGCGGCATCAACGGATAATGTGCCCAGACCGCATGCAGGTGTGACAATGGACTGGGCGCTTATGGTATTCTGATCAAAACCCAGGCCGGCCAGCCTGTCCCATGCCGTTTCCAGCCTTGGCATTAAACCCTCCATGCCTTTTCCAAATATATCAGATTCATTGGTTGGAACTATCCCCCATGCGATGATCCCGCCACGGTCTATGAACCTTTTAAGACCTTCCTCGTAAATAAACAGGGAATCCATGTAGGAATAGGCATCAAACGAGAGTATGTCTATGCCGGTATCCAAAACCAGCGACCAGTCGGTATTTCCGCAGCAATGTATGCCTTTAAGGCAGTCTATGCCCGACAATATCTCGTCAAAGACGGACAGCACAGTGGTTCTATCGATGTTGGTAAATGCCGACCCAAAGGCGGAAAGGTAAGGCTCGTCCAGAAAGATTATGGGAACAGGGTGTATCTTTTTCATAAGCCCCAACTGCCATTGTGCCTTTCGCAATAGCTGTTTCACGATTACATCCCTGAGTGTGTCATTATACAGTATAGACCTTTTGTCTGACTGGGTTACCTGCAGGCCAAAACTGACAGGACCTGTTATCTGCCCTTTTATCGCCTTGGCGGATCTCAGATGCCCTGCGGCCTCAAGCCATTTGTAAAGCCCTGCCGCGTATCCCTCAGAGATCCTGAAGGCATCCAGGTCTTCGGAAAGGTATGCATTATAGAACCTCTCCAGATCATCGCAGAAGCCGGCAGCATCCTCCTGGATATAAAATCCGCCATCCTCTTTTGCGGCAATGGCAGGCATTGCCTCGGAATACTGGCGGTACATATTTTCAAACGGCGATCTTTTGGGGAGTTGAGGCCAAAACGGGATATCCGAAAAAAAATCCAGGATGAGACGGCATGCCTCATCAGGGTCTTTGTGAGGAAGGCTTCCTATGCCGGTAGCCATTGCATTGGGTTTAAACATCCCATTCCTTTCTCTTTTATTATTCATATTCAGCGACACGATTTCTCAATCTCCCAATGCCTTCAACGACTACCTCTATCTCATCCCCTGCCTTCATTGGGCCTACTCCATGCGGTGTGCCTGTGGCAATCACATCGCCTGGAAGGAGGGTCATCACACTGCTTATAAAACTGATCAGAAAGAATGGAGAGAATATCTGATTGGCTGTGGATGAACTCTGTTTGAGTTCTTTGTTTAAAAAAGACTCCACCCTCAAGTTTGTGGGATCGAGCTCCGTTTCAATACAAGGGCCTATGGGACAAAACGTGTCAAAGGACTTCGATCTTGTCCACTGCCCGTCCCTTTTCTGTAAATCCCTGGCAGTCACGTCATTCAGGCATGTATATCCCAGCACATATCCAGGGGCATCCGATATATCTATTGCCTTTGCCCGCCTTCCTATTACAATGCCAAGCTCGGCCTCATAGTCCAGTTGCCTTGCGGATGGAGGGAAAAAGATAGGATCCTCATGCCCGCATATACTTGTGCCGGGTTTGATGAACAATATCGGCTCTTTGGGCATCTTCATCCCGAGCTCCCGTGCATGGTCTGTATAATTCAGGCCCACAGCAACTATCTTGGAAGGAAGGCAGGGTGAGAGCAGCCTCACCCCGGATAAAGGCAAAAAATCCTTTTGTCTTTCCCACAGGTCAAAAGGGCTCCCGGATATCTTCCAGACCCTTTCGCCCTCTATAACGCCATGGCATATCACATAATCGTGCTCAAATCTTACAATCTTTGCCATTATAACCCCTTGCCTCAACGATCCCCATTTATACTCAAAGCGGACACAAACTACGCTTTTCAATTAACCACAGAGGACACAGAGAACCCAGAGTCATTAATTTTCTCCGTACGTTCTGCGATCTCATTGGTGAAAAAAACTCATTAATTTAATATAAGCCTATTATACCCTCAAACCCAGGACATCCTGCATGTTATAAAGGCCAGGGCCGGCTTCTGCAATAAACAAGGCTGCCTTCACAGCCCCGAACGCGAATGTATCCCTGCTGTGGGCGCGATGCGTCAGCTCTATTCGCTCCCCCGGACCACCAAATATCACTGTATGCTCGCCTACCACATCCCCCGTCCTTACGGCATGAATCCCGATCTCATCCGTCTTTCTCTGCCCGACCATCCCCTGCCTTCCATAGACCCCTGTCTTTTCCAATGCCCAACCCCTGGCCTCCGAAAGAATACGAGCCAATTGCATTGCCGTTCCGCTGGGCGCATCCTTTTTTAAACGGTGATGTATCTCCACTATCTCCGGATCATATGATTCACCCAATATCCCGGCCACCTTCCCCACAATGGAAAAAAGGACGTTTACGCCGATGCTCATATTCGGAGAAAGACAGATGGGGATGTCACGCCCCGCCTCTTTGAACCTTTCCTTTTGTTTTTCATCAAAACCGGTTGTCCCTGTCACCAGTCCCTTCCCCTTTTCCCTTGCAATCTTAAGATGAGCAATACCTGCATCAGGGCTGGTAAAATCGATGATCATATCACTTCGATCTATAACCTCATTCAGGTCAGAGGCAACAGGAGCGGATAGATCAGGAATTCCTATATACTGCCCCATGCCTTTCTCCAGTATTGGGTGTCCAGGCATCTCAACCCCCGCCGCCAAATCCAGATCGGGGTTTTGCAGTATAGCATGGATGATCCTGCCCCCCATCCTGCCGCCGGCTCCGCAGACAATTATCCGAATCCGATCCTTAGATTTGTCCATTCCCTTATCCTCCCAATAATTCTATATTCAGAAATTTGGAAACTCGATAATTGGTATAGATTTATGGGCTCTCTATCGCATTTTAGACTATCTGTGAAATCGAATATT
>JAFGSM010000105.1 GCA_016934595.1 bacterium
CTGTACCTGATATGTACCGTGTTTGTCCGGCACAAATGTGGGATTAACTGCTGTCGGATCGGACAGAGTGGCAGCGCTCCCTGCAGGTACAGAAACAAATGACCAGCTATAGGTCAAGGGATCATTATCAGGATCGGATGAGCCGCTACCGTCAAGGGTTACTGTATCATTAACATAAACCGTCTGGTCAGGGCCTGCATCCGCCACTGGTTTTGAATTTTGAGTTGAAATCCTTACAATATCGGGATCGCTGTCCTCGATGCCATCATTGACGACCAACTGGATTATATAGTCGCCGAATACATCCACATTGAAGGTTGGATTCACTGCTGTTGGATCAGAAATAGTAGCTGAGCTTCCTGGCGGAACAGATGTGAAAGACCAGCTATAGGTCAAAGGATCGTTATCAGTATCATAAGAGCCGCTCCCATCAAGGGTTACTGTATCACCAACAGAAGCTGTCTGATCTGATCCCGCATCCGCTAAAGGTTTGCGGTTCTGTATCGTGATTGTAACGGCATCCGGATCGCTGTCTTCCACGCCATCGTTCACTATCAACTGAATCTGATATGCACCGTGTTTGTCCGGCACAAATGTGGGATTCACCGCTGTCGAATCCGACAATGTGGCAGAGCTACCAGGCGGCACAGAAACAAAAGACCAAGCATAACCGGCTATCGGATCCCCATCAGGATCATAGGAACCGCTTCCATCAAGGGTTACTGTATCATTTATAAAAGCCGTTTGATCGGCACCTGCATCCGCTACTGGTTTGCGGTTCAGGGTCGTTATAGTAACTGTGTCGGGATTGCTGGACTCTAAACCATCATTGACAATCAACTGGAGGATATAAATGCCTGGAAGGTCTATATCAAAATTTGGATTTACCGCCGTTGGATCAGACAAGACCGCAGAGCTTCCGAAAGGAATGGAGGTGAACGACCATGAATATGTCAATGTATCAAGGTCAGGATCATAGGATCCGCTTCCATCCAATACAACAGTATCGCCGACAAAAGGCGTCTGATCCGGACCTGCGTCTGCCACTGGCTTTGAATTCTGGGTCGATATCTTTACGGTATCGGGCGCACTGTTGACAAAGCCGTCATTTACAACGAGCTGGATCACATAGTCCCCTGATAAATCCAAATCAAATGAGGGATTCATCACCGTGGGGTCTGACATCGAAGCCACGCTTCCTGATGGCACAGATATGAATGACCAGCTATAGGTCAGCGGATTCCCGTCAACATCAAATGAACCGCTGCCGTCCAATGTTACGGTATCACCAACCGATGCAGTCTGGTCGGTCCCTGCATTTGCAACGGGCGGTGAATTAAGGGTGGATATAGTGACAGAATCGGGCGCGCTGCTTACTGAACCATCATTGACCAGAAGCTGTATAACATAATTCCCGAATATATCCAAATCAAATGATGGATTCACCGATGTCGGGTCTGACAGCGATGCGGCGCTCCCTGATGGCGCGGAGCTAAAAGACCAGATAAAGGTCAGAGGGTCTCCGTCTACATCAGTCGAGCCACTCCCGTCCAGAATCACCTTGTCTCCCACATAAGCAGTCTGATCTGGACCTGCATTTGCAACAGGCGGTGAATTAAGGGTGGATATCGTGACAGAATCGGGCGCGCTGTCTGCAATGCCATCATTGACAACAAGTTGTATAACATAATTTCCAAATACATCCAGATTAAAGGATGGGTTAACCGCTGCCGGGTCTGACAGCGAAGCAGCGCTTCCAGGGGGCAGTGATGTAAAAGACCAGCTATAGGTCAACGGATCTCCGTCTATATCAGTCGAGCCACTCCCGTCCAGAATCACCGTATCCCCTACATAAGCGGTCTGATCCGGCCCTGCATTTGCAACAGGAGGAGAATTTTGACTGACCATGGTTGCCCATACGCTGCAAGTATGCTGGAAACGTACGATTTTAGGATTATTAAATACCCATGTTTTTATTTTTGTGGTCTCGCCCGGGTGTAATATCGGTACAGGCTTGTCATATTGGAAAAAAGGCTTTCCAGACGTAGTCGTCCCATCAGGATTGTCTACTGTTACACTTGGAGGGCTAATGGAATCAATGACTACTTGGAGTGGTAAATTAATTGCCTGTGAAGAGATATTTGTTACCGAGACATCATACGCCACTGTTGTTCTTGTTGGCCTCCTTGACCTTAAATAATTGATTTGAACCATAGCAGTGACATCTGTCTGGCAAAAAGCTGAGTCACAGAGGATAAAAATTAGAGAAAAAACAATGGGAAGGAAAACAAGAAACCTTTGATGCTTTGACTTAATAAATCTGTCTATCATTGCAAACAACCTCCTTTGACGGCTACAAAATGCCTTTGAACCCCCCCAAAATATTTATGCCCCTTGATCCATCAATCACAAATGAGAGAAAATATATTATAAACAGATACCTGTCTGATTCTATTCTGAAGATGATGCCAGAAAAATGCTAATCAGGGTCTTTTGAAATAGAGATTATCTATAGCTTAATAAGCTCAGGGGAGTAATTTTGTAATTGATTAATCTGAATGTCTATATATATTCTGTACAAGATATATGTTGGCGTCGCTCAACCCGGCCAACAGTAAACGTTGTCGCAATAATTTCAACGCATAGTAACTGCTCGATATACAGTGGAAATAATAACTCATTGCCATTTAGAAGATCAGAGGCTGTCCGACAACTATATATTCAATAAAAATACAGATTATACTGTGATTTAAAGATCAATATTGTAATATACTATTGTTTTTTATGCTAAAAATGAATTGTCGGACAGCCTCCTGTCTTCCCATAACATATTGAGCAATTACAACGCATCGAAATAATCAAATCTCTTGCATCCTGCCCCATTTATCTTGGGTGTGATGCAAGCGATATATCGATATATATAGATTATATAAAACTATAGATAAATCAATAAAATAAATCTAAAACCAAATCCCCTGTCATTAGAACTTTCTGTAAAACTTGCTGCAGGAAATCCTAAATCCTGCCAGGCCAATGATGCCAATAATGAAAAGCAGGATTGTCCCGGGTTCAGGAACCGGATTAGCTGTAACATTGTCTATTTTGGCTACAGAATTTGCCAGATCGTCTTCATCCCAAAGATCAAAATAAAGAGTTGCGTAATTACCTGCGAAACCAGACACATCCAGAGATAAATGATATCCGCCTGAAAATATAGAAGAGGCTGTGACTGTGGCCAGAGGATCGATTATCATCCCCATATCATCTATGATGAGGAAATCTATGAGATCTCCCCCAGTAGTGCAGAGAGAAGCTGTAAGCGCGTCAATAAACATCGCATATTGATAATCAGGACCGGAAGTCCAAAAATGGAAATCGAACTTGATGGGTTCCGGACTTGCTGGGATTACAAAATCCTGATAGAGCGAAGTTACGTAGGCACCAGTATTATCGTCATAGCCCGTTTCCATTTGAGCAAAATGATTGCCCATATACGCACCTACAAAAATATTCCCAGGTCCTGAGGTAAGCCAACCAGAAAGGTCGCCTGTCTCGAAATCACCATTAATGATTATAGCTGATCCTGAGCGTGCAAAGCAAAATAACAGTAATAGCATAAAAATACATACCAAGGCTTTCTTCATTCTATAACCTCCTTTACTTTAAAACAATATCTATTTGTTGTTATACCTATAAACAATTTATTTAAATTAGCCCCTTTGGGCTGATATTTATAAACATAGCTTATAAACCTGCGTAAGAAAAATGTATGTTTCTTTAAAAATAATATATTATAGCAAATCATATGCCAATATAAATAGTCAATTAATTCAGACAATTAGCTCTATCAGTAAGCTGGGCATATCTTAATAAAATGTATGTTTTGGCTACACTTTTTCACCTATATCCTGGAAGGCTTGTAAACATGTTGTTTTATTTGAAT
The DNA here is from genome assembly GCA_016934595.1 of bacterium. GTDB lineage: Bacteria > SZUA-182 > SZUA-182 > DTGQ01 > JAFGSM01 > JAFGSM01. Next base: position 3,944 of record JAFGSM010000105.1, read on the forward strand.
TTAATGAAAGGCATGAATGTAGTATATCACTACATATATATTTTTTTACCAAAATATGCCGGAATGCCTCGGCCTTTGGCCGAGGATGTTTCCAAACCGCTCGATAAGCGCAAAAGTAGAGTCTATATAAGGCTGGTGCTGAAGTAACGTTCTGCACGATCAGGAAGCACTGTTATCACTACTCCGGGACGATGCAGCGATGCCTCGACAGCGGACCAGACATTTGCTCCGGATGACGTGCCTACAAGAAGACCTTCTTCCCTGGCGAGCTTTCGTGTTGTCTGTATCGCATCTTCGTCACTTACAGTGATTACCTCATCAATAAGAGAGACATCCAGCACCTTTGGGACAAAGCCATCCCCTATTCCCTGTATCTGATGAAGACCGGGCTCCTGTCCCAGAAGTGCGGAGCTCCCTTTAGGTTCAACCGCTATAATTTTAATGTTAGGGTCTTTCTCCTTTAAGAATTTTCCAATCCCGCCAAGGGTGCCTCCGCTTCCTACCCCTGCCACGAATACGCTTATGGATTTATCCATCTGCTCCCATATCTCTCTGCCTGTGGTGAGGTAATGAATCTCTGGGTTCCTGGGATTTTCAAACTGCTGAGGTATGTATATTCTCGGATCATCCTTCGCCATTTCCTCCGCCTTATCCACACTGCCTTGAAGGGATTCACCCGCAGGCGTAAGCACCAGTTCCCCTCCAAATGCCTTGATAATCTTCTTCCTCTCCTCACTCATATTCTCGGGCATTACAATGATTACTCGGTATCCTTTTTGGACCCCTACAAAGGCCATGCCTATCCCTGTATTGCCTGAACTAGGCTCAACAATGATGGAGCCCTTTTTTAACCGCCCTTCCCTCTCCGCCTCTTCAATAAGATATTTAGCCACCCTGTCCTTGATGCTGCCTCCTGGATTCAAAAATTCCGCCTTTGCATAAACCTCTCTGTGGGTAATGTGGCGCAATTTAATCATTGGGGTATTTCCAATTGTGTCCAAAATTGACTTATAATACATTGAATCTCCTTCTCCATATCAGATTGTTCAATATCATCGTATATATTATGATATTTAATAACCCTGACGTCAAGCGTTATCTAATAAATTCAGCAATTCTCATTATGACCGCTTTCTTTTAAAAAGATGGGTTTTTTACGGGCATTACTTGAATCTTGAATATACCTTTATCGCAATTAATTTTCATAATAAGAATTGCTGTAATAAATTACTATTTGTAAGGGTAATGAGTGACAGGTCTGGCGACTTTTTACGAGACCATAATTGTTTAAGGATAGAACATTCAAGTACATTCAAATCTCGATCAATAATATATCGCCCCGCCTGAACAGGATCCTGGATGTCCTCAAAAAATCACCGATCAATCTTCTATCCTTTTCAGTAAACTGATAGGTATTGTAAGATCTCTCAAGCCTTTCTATTCCATATAAGTTAACTAACAGGTGTGTCACCTTCATCTCCTTCAGACCCTTATGGACATCATCCGGTTTTTCGGCCCTTTTTAAAACAGGGACAACAGGATTGATATCAAAGGCCGTTGAGGCGATCACCCGCCTGAGGCAATAGAAACTTACCGTTTCCCCTAAAAAAAGGATAGTGGAATCCAGTGGGAGATTATTATTTATATATTCAAAGACAGGATAACCGGGGATATTCCGTGAAAGATAAGAATACTCTGTCTCCTTTCCCTTAAGATATTTCCATGGATTATAAAGGTGAGAAAACAGGGAAACGGAATAATATATGTTATATGAAAAACCTGCTATAAGAATCATATATATAAGATAACGCGGCCAGACCCGCTTGCCGCTGAATATACTGCCAAGGGTACCAGTCGCTAACATGATAATGACTGCGAAAAGAGGCAGGGCGAATCGGGCCATTCGAAATGTATACGCCCATGCAATGAAATACAGGGCACAGTAAGGCATAAGGAGTGGGTAAAGCCGGTTTTTTATGTCTCCGATCAAGGCAAGGGGCAACAGAAACAGAAATAACGGGCCTATGTTTCCTCCTGCGCCAAACCAGTCAGGATTAAATACAATATCTACAGGGATAGAAAGTATGCCGCTCCTTGCAGGATTGCCTGGATCATAGGCATGGGCCGATGCATCGGATGCATCGAGTTTCTCCTTGGGGATTTTGGGATTCCCCCATACATCCGCCCACTTTGGATATACCGGATTCCCTGTCCAGATATAATTCTTGATGTACCAGCAGGATCCAAGCAATAATGCTATAGCGGCAAAAAGCATAACCGATTTTGTTATATATTTTAAATCCCTTCTTTCTTTAATCAAAATAGCCATCAGGCATAACAAACACAGCCCAAAACTGAAGACGGCCGCGGTATATTTAGTCCCCAATGACAGGCCAGCCATTGCAGCAGCAATGATAAGCCATTTCATTTCGGTTGAAAATTCTCTTTGGGAATTTTTATTTCCCTTTGTGAATCGAGGGTTCATGTGGGTTTCACCTGAAAATCCTGGATCCCGGCTTTCGCCGGAATGACAAAAAAGGTGATTTTCATCCCCCTTTAAAAAAGGCCTTTTTTGTTGTATTTCAGAGCCTTTCTTTCCTGGCAAACGAAAAATGTGATCAGGTCGTGAGGATAAATCCGCATTGATATCTATGTCATTCTTATGGCCATCCGTATCATTCAGATGCTTATTGACAGTTATATAGCCTTCATGCTGCGGATTCGCTTCCTTTTTTTGCGCCATGCGGCATAAGGAATAAAGCGCAAGAAGTGCATATAAAGAAAACCCAAGATCCACGTTGACCAGAGAGCCCATTATCAGCATCGTTGGCGTCAACAAAAAGACCGGGCCTGCCAGCCATGAAAGGGGACGGTTAGAAAACCTTCCAGCGAAAAGGGATAATAATAATGCATTGAAAATGGCAAAGACAAAGACAAGCAGCTTGACTGTCCCATGTCCTCCCATAAGAAGACAAATCAAAAAAATATTCTGGATCAAAAAAGGGTGATGAGAGTGGATCGAGTAAGGGAAAAATTCTATTGCATTTCTTATAATATATTGGTTTGGCACGCCAAGATGGTAAACAAGGGCGTCATAAAAAACCGGCGGCACCCTGGATGTCAAAAACAGCCAGACAGTAGCGAAAATAAGAAATGGCGAAAAGACAAGGAATACCCTTGAGGGGAATATGGATGACTGAATAAATTTATTTTTGTTCCTGTATATGTTTAGGCAATATGCCTTTGCCCCTCTAAAAGAATACAAAAACGCAAGAACCGATATGGACAAAACGTTCCAGAAATTTAAAAATCCCAACAAACCTATAATCAATATAATAAGGCCCCAAAATCCCAAACCAAGCGAGACACAAAAGATTCCCTCCTCAATTATGTCAACAGGCGTATCAGGATTATCAAACCATATAGACCATATCCTTCTTCCCAATCCCAATGAAATGGTTAAAAATATTATAATAAAAAACAAATCGGATATAGACTTGATAATTAGGTTAAACATTGTTTTGATATGCCGCGTTTGTTTAAGTAATTTCCGTCGGTTTTAAACTAATAATCTGTAAATTTTTTATGAATACATCACTCCTTGATGGCCTCGTAAAAAGTCTCAAATCGGCAGTCCTGGTCATCATAACTGTCTGATTTTGTTAGATAGTATTTTTTAAAAAATCGACTTTTTACTAGATTATCACTCATTGACTATCTCATATAATATTCCAGAGCTATATATATCAATTCACTGCTGTCCGGATAATACTTAAATTAAATCAACAAGTTATAAATATATACTGCTTTCAAAGTGTAATTTAGCTATCAAAATTTC
>JAFGSM010000106.1 GCA_016934595.1 bacterium
GACCGCATTTACAGATCCCTTCACCAGGGATTGATCCTACTTCTCCTGAGACTATGAAACCTGGAAATGTATTATTTAAAGGATCAAAAAAAGCCAACATTCCTTCTTCGCCTTGGGATTTCTCAACATTTAAAGGATTTTCAAAGTCCCTGATTGAAAAATAGGCCCACGGAGGAACGTGCTTTCTTTGGTATTCACATTCCATAATAAAGATATTTGACTCTGCCTGGGCAAAGAGGTCGCGTATCTGTTCATTAGAAACATCAAAGACATCCTGCATCAGATGGTTGAATTCTTCCCTTACGCATACATCTTCCCCTTTGCGCCTTTTCCAGCCACCCAGGGTAATAATCAAACTCTTTGAATCAAGAGAAATTCTCCTTCCAGGATGATTTTTTTGCATATAAATCGCAAAGTCATAGATTAGGAAAGGGACACCAATCAAATGCCGTATCTCTTTGCCCTTTTTGGCAAAAAGAATGTCCATTACCTTTTCAAAATCAGGAGGTATTGAAGGGTCATTTGTTACAAATTCAAAATCATCTAAATATAATTGGAACATATTCATCATTTTCATCAAACCCAGTCGGGGCAAATATTTATTGGGTATAGTAAACAACATACCAAATCCGCCGAAGACGTCTGTTAAGAATTCTCCATAAAGTGTTGCCAGGGATATGGTGTTTCTTATAGCAGTGACCTTGTCCTTATAAGATACGCTAACTCTCCCGCTAGTGCCTGAGCTCTCGACCCTCATCAAACAATCTTCCTTTGGCACGGTCAATATGAGATCTCTTTTTTCTTTGTTCTTAAAGATGCTGACAGGTATTAATGGTATCTTTATTAAATCGCTATAGGTGCATATAGAATCGGGCGTTACATTGTTTTTCTTGCAAATTTCTCTATACGCTCTGTTTCCTTCAAAATGATATTTAAACGAATCCTTTATTAAGGATAGTCTCGTTTGTTTAATAGCATCTTCAGACTCATAGAACATATTACATTCACAAAGAATTTGTTCAATTGTTTTAAGCAATTTAATCACCTCAATCAAAATTGATGGCCTCGTAAAAAGTAATTTCGATGCTGAAAAACCAAGGTTATATCGTCAAAATAGACATCAAATTTATAATATCAAACTTATTTTTAGGGGCGTTTTAGACTTTTTACGAGGCCATCAAAATTGGTATTACTAATTTGACAACTTGAAAAGCCCTTCCATAAAATATATCATAATTGGCAAGTGATAATCCATCAGTAAACATTTTTGATACAGAAAGAAAAATAGTCATGCCATATTATGAATACAGACCACAGTATACGTCTTATAGCTCTTTTGGCCCGCCATTGGGTCCAGGAGTCAAGAAATTGATGATCTCGATGGGGATCGTTTTTTTCTTGCAGATATTTATGGGGAATTTTCTGATAGCCTACTTTGGGCTGAGGCCCTACTATTTCTGGAGGAGGTTTTTTATATGGCAGCCTGTGACTTATATGTTTCTGCATGGCGGGCTGATGCATATAATTTTTAATCTCTTCGGTCTGTGGATGTTTGGAAGTGACCTCGAATACCGGTGGGGGACAAGATTCTTCGTCAAATATTTTTTCATTACAGGGGTAGGCGCTGGCCTTTGCACCACAATATTTACCCCGAACGCTGTTATTCCTACAATAGGCGTTTCAGGCGCCATATATGGCATCCTGCTCGCCTTTGCCGTCACATATCCGGACAGGATCATCTATCTTAATTTTTTGTTTCCGATCAAGGCAAAATATTTTGCCCTAATATATGGCCTTTTGGAGTTCTATTCATCGGTGTCCCAAAGATCAGACGGAATAGCTCATTTGGTTCATCTTGGAGGCATGGTAATCGGCTATATATACCTCGACCATCGCAATATCCTGAAAAGGATAAAGAGGCTGCGAGACAGAAGGAAATTTGACCACTGGAACAGATGGCAATAGAAACGTAAGACTAATGGACGTATCTGACCAGCCGCTTGTCTTATATGAAGACAACCATCTTCTCGCCCTTTTTAAACCTGCCGGATTACTGGTGCAGGGAGACAGCACAGGGGATCCGACTCTGATCGGGATGGCCAGGGCATATATCGGTAAAAAATACAATAAGCCAGGCAAAGTTTACATCGGCCTTGTGCATAGACTGGACAGACCCGTTGCGGGTGTAATAATCTTTGCAAGAACCTCTAAAGCGGCTGCCAGACTTTGTGATCAGATCCGCACACACAGGATAAAAAAGACATATTGGGCGGTTATTCAGGGGGAACTAAAGCCTACACAGGGGGTGCTTTCTGAATATATCATAAGGCATGGACGGCGCAGCTTTATGAGCGCCCCTGACATGAGCAAGGCGCAAACGGCCATTCTTTCTTACCGGACAATTGAATCCATTTCAGGATTTAGCCTTTTAGAGATAGATATTGGAACAGGCCGCCATCACCAAATAAGGGTACAGATGGCAGGCATGAGTCACCCTGTTGTCGGGGATAAGAAATACGGTTCAAGAATACGCCTGCAAGGGCGGAATATAGCTCTCCTGGCCAAAAGATTGAAATTTTTACACCCTACAAAATCCCAAGAAATTGTGATAGAATCGCCTGTGCCTGATTATTGGCCATGGCCTCCGTCCAAAATAAATAGAGTGTAACCAAAATAGTGCTATTTCTTATTTGTCATTCCGGCAAAAGCCGGAATCCAGTATATCCGGAAAATTGGAACAAGCAACAATGTTCTATTTTGGTTACAC
>JAFGSM010000107.1 GCA_016934595.1 bacterium
AAAAGAGGGATCCCCTTTTTGAAGATCCGGATCCGAGATGGTATAAGGATTAGCCTTGCTCAGCTAACGGTAAGATATCTTTTTAAAAATCTGGCGGTATGTGAAATGCCGGAGGGGTGGCATATAATGTCCGCAGGCGAACCCTTTGCAACTAAAGAGCCTCCCCCATCGCCTCCTTCAGGGCCAAGGTCGATGATATGATCCGCCTCTTTTATCACCTCAAGATTATGTTCTATTATAATGACAGTATTTCCCAAGTCAACGAGCTTTTGCAGCACTGCCATGAGCTTTTCTATATCCGCAAGGTGAAGACCTGTTGTGGGTTCATCCAGGATATAAAGAGTTCTGCCATGCGCAGCCTTATTAAGCTCGTAGGCCAGCTTTATGCGCTGTGCCTCCCCCCCTGAAAGGGTGTTGCTTGGCTGGCCTATCCTGAGATAGCCAAGGCCCATATCCACAAGAAGTCTGAATGGCTTTGCGATTCTGGGTATGTTGATAAACAGGGAAAGGCCCTCTTCGATAGTCATATTCAGGCAATCTGCCACGTTTTTCCCCCTGTAAGAAACGCCCAGGGTCTCTTCATTAAAGCGTTTGCCTCCGCATACCTCGCAATCGATATATACCTCCGGAAGAAAGCTCATCTCCACCCTTATCCTTCCCTGGCCGGCGCATGCCTCGCAGCGGCCCCCCTTAACATTAAACGAGAACCTGCCTGGCCCGTATCCCAGCATCCTTGATTCGGGAAGCATGGCGAATAACCTGCGGATCGTACCATGGAACCCGATATATGTGCCAGGTGTGGATCTGGGTGTCTTTCCTATGGGGGAGTGGTCTACCTCAAGGATGCTGTCAAAACTTTGCCAGCCTTCAATATCGCTGCAAATGTTTTCTGGGAGACCTTCTTTATTCAATAGCGACTTTATCCCTTTAAATATTACCTCTCTTAAAAGGGTGCTCTTTCCTGAGCCTGAAACCCCGGTTATACAAACAAGCGTTCCTATCGGGATATCCGCATCGATCCCCCTGAGATTAAACACAGATGCTCCCCTTATGCTGAGCCATTTTCCTTCCTTTGCCTTGCGGAATCGGGACGAAATACTGCGGCGGCCTCTTGCTGCAAGCCATTTTCCAGTAATGGATTCGGGATTCCCTTGAATGGAGACGGGTGTTCCCTGGGCTATAACACGGCCCCCGTGTATGCCTGCCTGAGGGCCAAGGTCAAGAATATGGTCCGCCCTGCAAATGGTCTCCTCATCGTGTTCAACCACAACAATGCTGTTTCCCCGGTCCCTAAGGCTTAACAGGGTATCTATGAGGGCCTGATTGTCCCTTGGATGAAGACCTATTGTAGGCTCATCCAGGATATAGCACACACCGCGCAGGTTTGATCCAAGTTGCGCTGAGATGCGTATACGCTGTGTCTCGCCTCCTGACAGGGTATCGCCGCTGCGGTCAAGGGTAAGGTAGGAAAGGCCGACCCTGTCAAGAAACTCCAGCCTTGCTATGATCTCAGGGATTATGAGACCTGCGATAGCGGCTTCCCTGTCAGAAAAACGTATGGCAGGGAAAAACCTGGCAGATTCATTGACATCAAGACTGGTCATATCCGCAATGCTATGGCCTGCAATCATTATAGAAAGGGCCTTCTCATTCAGCCTTTTTCCTACGCATCCTGGGCAGGGGATTCCGTTTCCTGATACTGTCCCAAGCCCGTCGCATAAAGGGCATGCCCCATACCTGCTGTTGAACGAAAAGAGCCTTGGATCAATATCCTCGTAAACATCGCCGCACTGAGGGCAAAAGCCCTTTATACTGAAAGTCTCCTCCAGGTTGCCATGTATATCCATAGCATAAAACTGGCCATTTCCTTCCACGATAGCTTGTTTTATCGATCCCGCTATCTGCGCCGCATTTTCGGATGTTATCTTCAGCCTTTCTGTTATTATTTCAATGGAGTGGTCTTTATATCTTTCAAGGTCTGGAGGGGCATCGACATTTGCCAGTATTCCGTCCACACGCGCCTGTTTGTATCCCTTCTTTTTTGCCTGCTCAAAGACCTCTTTATAAATACCCTTTCGTTTTATAACCTTGGGTGCCATGATAAAAATTTCCTGTCCCTTGAAGTCTTCCATGATGCGGTTGAGCATCTGTCCCTCGGATTGTGGAGCAATTGGCCTTCCGCATTTACAATGTTGGGTCCCCAGCTTGCTGAAGAGCAGCCTGAGATAGTGGTAAATCTCTGTGATAGTAGCCACAGTTGATCGCCTGTGCAAAAGACTCATCCTCTGCTCGATAGCGACCGTTGGTGGTATGCCTGTAATGATGTCCACATCGGGGCGTTCCATTATCTTGAGGTATTGCCTTACATAGGTGGGCAGGCTTTCTATATAACGGCGCTGGCCTTCAGCAAAGAGCACATCGAAGGCCAGTGTGGACTTTCCTGATCCGCTTATGCCTGTTATCACAACCATCTTATTCCTGGGTATTGTTATATGGATGTTTTTCAAATTATGTTCCCTTGCTCCGGTTATGTCGATCTTTCCGTTTGAAGGGGCTGAGGCTATGGCTGGCAATCTCTCAAGAGATTTTATTTCAGAGCCAGGAATAGTTCGCCCCATGGTGGTGTGGCTAGGAGTCATTATTTCAGAGTCAAGAATGTTGGGAGTCATTATTTCAGAGCCGGAAATACTCTGTCCCATGTAGCAGGGAGGATTCATTACCGGGGCTGGTACTTCAAGATACCTGCGCAAAAAATTCCCGGTATGGGAATGGGTTGTCCTTGCTATTGCCTCGGGAGGGCCTTCCGCCACAATCTTCCCGCCTTCATCCCCTCCTTCAGGGCCAAGGTCAATGATATAATCTGAGTATTTTATTACATCCATATTGTGCTCGATTATCAAAATGGAATTTCCTGCATCAATCAGCCTGTCAAACGCCTTCAGCAGTATCTTTACATCCGAGAAGTGCAGCCCTGTAGTTGGTTCGTCAAATATATACAGTATATGTTTTCCTGGCCGTATACCGAGGTATTTTGAAAGCTTTATCCTTTGTGCCTCTCCTCCTGAAAGGGTATTTATGGGCTGCCCCAGACGGAGATATCCCAGCCCAACTTCTATAATGGGCCGGAAAAATTCCGTAATCTTGGGCGATTTCTCAAAAAAATCAAGGGCTTCGGAGAATGTCATTAAGAGGATATCCCCTATATTCTTTCCTTTATAGCGCACATCAAGGGCTTCCTTTTTAAAACGAAGCCCTTTGCATTCAGGGCAGGTCACAAAAACATCCGATAAGAACTGCATCTCCACCTTCTCGTAGCCCATGCCCATGCATGCCTCGCACCTGCCGCCTGAGACATTAAAGGAGAATATGCCGGGTCTGTATTTTCTTTGCCTGGCAAGGGATGTTTGGGCAAGCAGTTTGCGTATAGGGTCTAATGCCCCTATATAGCTTATGGGATTAGACCTGGGTGTCTTTCCTACAGGGCTTTGATCGATCAATACGGTATTCTGGATTCCATCAAGCCCTTCCATGGAATCGTAAGCCCCTGGCCTTTCAGATGAGAACCTTGTCTCGCGTCTTATGCCTTTGTAAATGATTTCCTTTGCCAGGGTGCTTTTTCCAGATCCCGATACGCCTGTAAGACATACCATCATACCAAGAGGTATGCGTACATTGATATCCTTCAGATTGTGTTCCTTGCACCCCCTTATACGGATACATCTTTTGATGTCCGGCTGCCTTCGCTTTTGAGGCACAGTGATATGTTTATTTCCAATTAGATAGTCTATGGTATCAGAACCCTCTGCGGCATCTATTCCGGATATCGGCCCTGAATAGACGATCGAGCCTCCTGATTCTCCAGCCCCTGGACCAAGATCAAGAAGATTGTCGCATCCTGCTATGATTTCAGGATCATGTTCTACAACAACCACGGTGTTTTGACTGGAGAGTTCTTTCAGCAGGCTTACTAGCCGTTTGCTGTCCCTCGCATGAAGACCTACGCTTGGCTCGTCCAGCACATATAGCGTGTCTACAAGCGATGATCCAATTGCCTTTGTGAGACTCACCCTTTCCACCTCGCCCCCTGAAAGTGTGCGGGACTGGCGGTCGAGTGTAAGATAAGAAAGGCCGACCTGTGTTAGATACCGAAGACGTGATGTGATCTCTCGCAAGATCATTCCGGATGCATTATCCATCATCTCATCAGAAAGGCCGGTAAAGAGTTCGAATGCATGGCCTATGGAAAGGGCGTATATCCGGGCGATATCTAATCCCTTGATCTTATAGAGCAGTGACTCTTTCCTGAATCTTGTTCCCATACAATCAGGACAGGTAAAATAGCCCCTGTAGTGCGAAAGAAAGACTCGCACATGCATCTTGTATGCCTTGGTCTCAAGCCACTTAAAAAAGCCCCGGATGCCGTGAAAGCCCTTGCCGCCCTCTATAATCGCATGTTTTTGGTCATCATCCAGTTTCCTGAATGGGACATCCACAGGGATACCGTTATGCAGGCAGAAACGCATGAGCATCTTGTGCTCGCGGGTATCCATATCCCATGGCTTGATGGCCCCCAATTCGAGGGGCAGGTTGGGATTTGGTATCACCTGGTCTATATCGATATCTATAACCCTTCCAAACCCCCTGCAGGTTGGGCAAGCGCCAAGAGGGCTATTAAAGGAGAAGAGGTTGGGCACAGGGTCTTTGTAATAGATATCGCAGTAGGGACAGTGAAGGTGGGCGCTGAACCGCAAAGTCTTTCCGCCTTCAATACTGATTATGGCATGGCCGTTGCCGAATCTTAGGGCCTGTTCAATGGAGTCTATCACCCTTGACCTTTCATCAGGTTTGAAGGTGATGCGGTCCACAACGACATTAATGATTTCCGGATCGGTCATTGATCTCTCAATGTCTACGACATCTTCGCCTTCAAGTATCCTGAGAAAACCCTCGCTTAAAAGCTTTTCTTTTGCCTGTTCAGGGTCAAGATCGCCCCTTTTAAATGGAAACGCCAGGATCATGCGGACGCTGGGTTTTTCGTTTGAGGCGACCCTTTTCGATTTGTCTTCATGTACCTTTACACTGGATTCATGCATTAGCGATCGATTTTTATCTCCCTTTGCGCTGGATTCAGGTATTAGCGCTTCATTGGAAAGGGCATCCCATATAGTATCCGGTGTATCGCGTACGACTTTCTGGGAGCAGTTGCGGCAGTGAAGCTCTCCGATACTTGCAAACAATAGTTTTGTAAAATCCGTAAGCTCTGTGATCGTCCCGACAGTGGAGCGGGATGTCCTCACCGGATTTCCCTGTTCAATGGCGATCGCCGGAGGTATCCCCTCTATCCGATCCACCCTTGGCTTATCCATACGCTCCATGAACTGGCGCGCATAAGGCGAGAATGTCTCTATATACCTTCGCTGTCCCTCGGCATATATTGTATCGAATGCCAGGCTTGATTTCCCTGAACCGCTTACCCCTGTGATAACTGTGGTTTGATTCAACGGGATCTTGCAGTCAAATCCTTTTAGATTATTCTGGCGTGCGCCTATGACTTTTATGTAGTTGTCCATATTACAACAATGATATCATATCACCCTTTAGAATGTCATTCCCATGTCTATAAAAGGCTGGCAGATATATAGAATAGCCCTAATGAGAACACCTTACACCTGTTTTTTGCTTTGGTATACCTGTTTTTTTGCTATTGATTTTTCCCTATGCATTTGATAATGTTCTACTAAATTCTAGCTGACTACCAAGTTCTTACAGGACATTAGCCGCTCCCGAAATTGAAACAATATTGACAAAATAGATGATTGCAATATCAGAAATTATAGAATAGGTCAATAGTGTAATAGGCAGAATCTGTCTATTCTGTTAGTCACATATTCTGTCTACTCAGCTTTTAAGAAAGCTTTCTGGCGGCAGGCATGTCCAACCAAACGTTGAAGCTGCCTGACAGCTTCGTGCGTGCAATGGTATGCCGCAAGACTGATGTGGTCAGTGAACCGCGATGGAGGGGCCTCGTCTACCTCTTGTTCAAGCAAGAAAAGCTGTATTACTCCCCGGAAGCACTCTGCGGACTCAGTCCGCAGTATGAGTCCATATCGGGAGAAGCCGTCTAGAAGGCACCTACGATTCGTGGAACTTAGCTGAAGGTCGGCGTCTATACAATGGTAGCGTGAAGCACTGGTGATGGAACTCTGCGGCATACGGGGAGTCCCTCCGCCGCTAATCAAGCAAGTGAAGAGGGAGAGCCCCAAGGACATGTTGACGGTGGCCTACTTCTGCGGTCGAAGCCTAGGAGGCTGTCCGAGAACTCATTTTGAGTATAAAAAATCGATCGTATATTACAATATTGATCTTTAAATCACAGTATAATCTGTA
>JAFGSM010000108.1 GCA_016934595.1 bacterium
GAAATTTGGAAACTCATTTTGAATCAGTAAATAATATTCGATTTCACAGATAGTCTAAAATGCGATAGAGAGCCCATAAATCTATACTAATTATCGAGTTTCCAAATTTCTGATAATGTTATTTAGTTTTTTCTGAAAGACAACAAAATTCTGGAGACATAAAAATGAAGATAGAGGATTTTGATCAAGAATTACAAAAAGTTTTGCTGCCGCATCATAAGCCCGAAATGATATACGAGTGCATAGGCTGCGGCAATTCATATCCCCTGGACAGGTTCCTTTACACCTGCCCTTCGTGCAGGAGCCTTTTAAGGCTGAAAGACCTTGCATTTGACCTTTTGAAGGATTGTCCAGGAGTAAGATGGAGAGAGATATTTGACAAGCGCAGGCTTCTTAATATCGACCCGCTGAAAGGGATATTTCTATTTCATGAGCTGGTTTTGCCCGTTGTCCCCCTTGAGGATATAGTGTATCTGGGAGAGGGGCATACACCCATCGTCAATGTAAACAAAGGGCTTGCTGAACTGGTTGGGATGGATTTCTCCATAAAATACGACGGCCTCAATCCTTCTGCCAGTTTTAAAGATCGCGGAATGGCTACAGCCGTGAGCTTCATCAATCATTTTGCAAAAAGCAAAGGCAGGGAACAGATACTGGGGATTTGCGCATCAACGGGCGATACATCTGCTGCTGCTGCTCTTTATCTTGCATATCTTGATCATGAGAAGGTAAAATCGGTAGTATTGCTTCCCCAGGGCAAGGTCACCCCACAGCAGCTTTCTCAGCCGCTTGGAAGCGGGGCTACGGTCATCGAGATACCGGGTGTTTTTGATGACTGCATGAAGATCGTGGAGGAGCTTGCTGAGACCTATGATGTGGTGCTTCTTAATTCCAAAAACCCTGTCCGCATAGCAGGCCAGAAATCATATTCGTATGAGATCGCCCAGCAACTCGATTATCAAACGGATGACCTTGTAGTTATAGTCCCTATAGGAAATGCAGGCAATATTACAGCGGTGATGGAAGGGTTTTTGGATCTTTATAATCTGGGTATAATTGCAGGTCTGCCTTATGTTATAGGTGTCCAGAGCTTCCATGCGGATCCGGTTTACAGATGGCACAGGGATGGGGTTTACAAACCTGTGAAGGTCAGCCCAAGTGTGGCGCAGGCTGCAATGATAGGCGATCCTGTTTCCTTTCCTAAGGTAAACAAGCTTGTCACTGAGCATTTCAGGGATAAATTCAGTGTAGTCCATGTCACAGAGCAGGATATTATCGAGTGGATGCTTAAAACAAACCGTCATGGACATGTAGTCTGCACCCAGGGCGGAGAGACGGTCGCAGGGTTGAAAGAGGCAGTCAGATCGGGCATCGTAGGGAAACATGACAGGGTAGTTGTGGATTCGACCTCGCATCAGTTGAAGTTTGCCGGGTTTCAGCAGAAATATTTTGATAACTCATTTCCTGATGAATACGAGATAAAGCCTGACCGCAGTATGAGCAATGCGCCTGTGCAGCTTCCTGCTTCGGCAGGGCAGATTGCGAAGCATCTTGGGCTTAAGGAAAGGAAACATCCATGAGTTTTTTATTCAAGGGGGATGAAAATCCAAGACAGAGATTTGCAGGTGAAATAATGCCGGATTTAAAGGAGTTTTTTGACCTTGCTGTTGAAGCTGCACGAAAGGCGGGGAGGATTCAGAGGGAAGGGCTCGGCAGGGACATAAAGATTAGATTGAAAGGTCCCAAAAACCTGGTGACGGAGATTGACAAAGGATGTGAGGAGGCCATAACATCCCTTATTATAGAAAGATATCCAGAGCATGGGATCCTTGCCGAGGAGGGCGGCGCCCGAAAGACATCATCCCCCTACAGGTGGATCATCGATCCCCTTGACGGCACAACAAACTATACCCATGCCTATCCATTTTTTTGTGTATCCATAGCCCTGGAGGAAAATGGCGAGATTGTCGTAGGGGTAGTTTATGATCCTGTTAAAGATGAGATGTTTTGCGCAAGAAAAAGGGAGGGTGCATGGATGAATGGCTGCCCGGTCCATGTGTCGAGGATTGATAAATTGGAAAAGGCCCTTGTGGCTGCAGGGCGACTTACAAAGAAGGACAGGGATGTGGATGTGCAGTTCGCCAGCTTCCGGAAATTGGCATCCAAGGCGCTTGCATTGAGGATTGACGGGGCCGCTGCCCTGGATATGTGTTATGTGGCAATAGGGCGATTTGATGCCTTCTGGGAGTATGGGCTGAAACCATGGGATACTGCGGCAGGCTGGCTTATTATAAAAGAGGCGGGCGGACAGGTATCGGCTTTCAACGGAGGGCCATTTGATCCCTTCGGACCGGAAGTCCTGGCAAGCAACGGCATCATACACCGGATGATTATGGATAACATATTGTGACTTTTTACCGGAATTACGGAGAAAACCATCTGGCTGCTTTGTTATCCCGCCAATTATGATGGCCTCGTAAAAAGTTGCCAATTCCGTTAAGGTTGATGACCTAGGAGGCTGTCCGACAACTATAAATTCAATAAAAAAATACAGATTATACCGTGATTTAAAGATCAATATTGTAATATACGATCGATTTTTTATGCTCAAAATGAGTTGTCGGACAGCCTTCTAGTAAAAAGTCTAAATCGGTCAAAAATATTAGTATGATATTATAAATTTAGTGTATATTTTATTGATATATCGGTGATTTTTAAGCATTAAAAATACTTTTTACGAGGCCATCAAGGTTTATTTTCGGAAAAAGGGATGATGAAATAAAGCAAGGCTGCCTACGCCTTGATCTTGGAAAGTTCCGGATAAAGCTCTTCGATACAGTCAGGGCACAAGCCGTGAGTAAACTCGGCTTCGGAATTTTTGCTGATGTAGCTTTCAATATTGTGCCATTTCCCATCCTTGTCCCTGATCTTTTTGCATTTGGCGCATATAGGAAGCAGGCCGTTCAATACCTTTATTGTCTCGGTGGCTTCTTGGAGTTTTTTGTTTGCCTGGGCCAATTCCCGCTGTTTGTGTATTATATTCTCATAGGTCGAAAGCAAAAGGTCGATCATCTGTATGCGGTTTGGATTTATCAGATGCTTCTTCCCTGAGAAATAGATCTCTATGTTCATTTGATGTATCCCCATGCCCCTTATCTCCTGGTTGATGAGGATATACTGGACGCGCGACATGAGGAGTTCTGCATTATACGGCTTTGTGATGAAACTCTCTGCTCCGCACTCCACCCCTTTGATAATGTCTTCGGGTTCTGAAAGGGTGGTTAAAAGGAGGACCGGTATATCTTTTAGAGAATCGTCCGTTTTTATCTTCCGGCAGAGTTCGTATCCATCCATTTCCGGCATCATGATATCGCTTATAACAAGGTTGAATCTCTTTTTTCTCAGAAAGGACAATGCCTCTTGTCCATTTTTGGCTAAGGATATATTGTTATAGCCGTTTTCTTTAAGCGTTTTTTGCAGTTTCAATGCCTGAGTAGGGCTGTCTTCAGCGATCAATATTTCGATGGGCCTGTTTTTAATATCTTGAATAGACATCGATATCCTCTTTTAATAAGTTGTTGATGGTCTCGTAAAAAGTCGGTTTTGCCTTATTTTGTCGTCCCGTGCCTGACACGGAATCCCATGTTTTCAGATAGTTCTGGGCTTCGGCTTTCGCAGGATTGACGGGTTTGGCGGTTTTTTACCAGGCCATTAATTGCTATTGAAAATGCATATAATTCATATATAGAGCGTCTCCCTACTTATATTTATCGGCAAATACGGAAATTAAACTCATTTTTACATAGAGGTAAAGTAATCTTCATTTTTGCTCATTTGTTTTATTTTAATTTTAATTTTTCATGCAAGAGAACGATGCGCATGACCTGCCTTGTGGACGAAACTGGAAAAGGCTGAGCAATTCACGACCAGCTCCACAAGGTCAGAGTCGATGCGCTTGTTGAACCAAGGATTAGTCCCGAGTCTCGTTCCTCAACTCGGGACTAATCCTTTTTTTGTTCGGCCAGTCGATTTTTCGGCTATACTAATCAAAGACCGAAGTGCTTCATTTACCGCTTCTTCGGAAGAGAACACCTTTGCCACATCAGGGCTTAAAAGTACGAGATTTGTGCCACTGCGATAGGATTCAAGGTACTTGCCGCGGACTCCTTTACCAAGGTCTTCCCGTTTATACTCAGGACGGAGTTCATCGGATGCTTTAACCCTTTTCATAGATCACCCTTTCTTTATGTTCCATTAGGCGCGCGCTTATGATTCTTGTCTGATTTTTACGTTCCGTATGAGAGACAACAATGAGTCGTCTCTCCAGGGATTGACCAAAAGTCACTTCCCTATCTTCATCCATAGAATGATCGGGGTCTTGAAAAGTAATTGCCAGAGGATCTCCGAAGACTGTAGCAGGCTCTTGGAATGAAACTCCGTGTTTTTCGAGGTTTGCCGCAGCCTTCTTTGGGTCCAATTCAAATCTCATAGTGACCTTCCTTTTAAATATTATACCAAAAAAGGCTTGCGATTATAACTAATCATGTGGGCC
>JAFGSM010000109.1 GCA_016934595.1 bacterium
GAAACCATTGGGGATTGAGGTCTATACTATCAAAATGGACATTTCTACTTTGGTGAAAAATGGACATTTCTATTTTGGCTTGACACAGATCAAGCAGATTATTGACAATAATGAGTACATGAATTAGAATTAATCGGCTAAATATTTTTTTGTTTCGTATTGCAGATTCCATGCAGCAAGCCTCAGGTAAAAGCGGGTGCTTTGTTTTTTAATCCGGTCCGCGCTGCAAGAATCAAAGGGCAGTAATATGGAGATAAGGGAAATAAGGGAAATAATGAGTAAACACCCGCCATCAAAAATTATTATTTTAACATTAACATGCATGGGCCTTTTATGTGGTTTGTTCAGCATCTCATGGGCTGCTCCGCGTATTAAATTCGACCAGACACAGTTTGATTGCGGCGAGGTTATCCAGGGCAAGGAGGCTGTTCACGTGTTCGAGTTTCATAACGAGGGCGACGAAAATCTTATAATCAACAACGTAAAGGCAGGGTGAGGCTGCGCTGCGACTAATCTCTCGGCGAGGGATTTAGCGCCCAATGAAAAAGGGCAGATCAAGGTCACTTTGCAAACAAGAGGATACACAGACAAGGTTCAAAAGACCATCACAGTGGAATCCAATGATCCGGACAATCCGGCGATTAAACTGACTATCATGGCCACTGTGAAGGCCGAGATAACCATAACTCCCCCTGTCGTTTATTTAAGGGATATGCAACAGGGCGAACAAAGAAATGAGAAAGTCAGGATAAAGAACACATCTCCTGGCGTATTGGAGATATTGTCTATAGAAACAGGCGGGGGAGATATGTTGACAGTCGACCTTTTAAACCGTTCACCTGAGTGGCCAATAGAATTAAAAACAGAGGAGGAACTGGAACTTATTGTCGGCTTCCGGTATCAAACCGAAAATCCCAGATTTTCGAGACAGATTCTTATAAAGTATTCAGGAGGCCAGGTAACAGATGCCTTTATAAGGATTTATGCCATGCTCAAACAGGAACAAAAGGCGCTTCAGCCTCCCGGTCTTCCTGGCAAAGTGGATCCTGAAAAATTAAAGAACTTAAATATTATACAGCCTGGCATTAATCCCGATGCAGGGACAAAGATTAGGGGCCAAAATCCCCAAGTCATTAAACCAGAATCAGATGAAGCCGATCCAAATAAAATGACGCCTTGACAAAGACAGCCTTTAATTAACGATTAAACGCTCATGGCCAGACAAACATTGGCCACATCCGTGAATGAAAATGTGTTTTTCATGTTAGAATTATAAATAAAAACCGAAAAAGGGTTAAAAGAAAGGAGGCAACATAATGGGAGGAGCGGAAAGGTTAAAGATATTATTTGCATCATCGGAAGTAGCACCTCTTGCCAAAACAGGTGGTTTAGCGGATGTTTCAGGATCGCTCCCCAAAGCCATAAAATCCCTGGGACATGACATCAGGGTAGTTATGCCATTCTATAAAATGGCAAAGGCAAATGCCAAATCTGTCAAAACAGTGGTGGATAATATGTCTGTCCCAATATCAGACCGTACGATCAAATGTTCTGTAGATGTGTCTGAATTGGACGGGAAGGTACCTATATATCTGATAAAGAAGGATTCCTACTATAACAGAAATGAGTTATATACGGTTAAGCACGAAGACTATAAGGACAATGCCGAGAGGTTTATATTTTTTTCAAGGGCCATCCTGGAGATGCTCAAACATATTGACTTTATGCCTGACATAATCCATTGCAACGACTGGCAGACCGGACTGGTTCCGGTCTACCTGAAGACACTTTACATGAATAAGGAAGGCTATGAAAACATCGGCACGGTCTTTACTATCCATAACCTTGGATATCAGGGTATCTTCTGGGCATTGGACATGCATCTGACCAACCTGCCCTGGGACGTCTTTAATATGGATGGGATCGAATATTACGGAAATATAAGCATGCTTAAGGCAGGTTTGATGTATGCAGACGCCCTTACCACTGTGAGCAAGGGCTACAGCAAAGAGATACAGACCAGTGAATACGGCCTTGGAATGGACGGCATCCTCCGTTACAGGCAAAAAGATCTCTACGGGATTTTGAATGGTGCGGACTATGACCACTGGAGCCCCGAAAAAGATCCTTACATAGTAGCCCAATATGACAAAAGCAATCTTGAAAACAAGACCAAGTGCAAGATAGACCTCCTTCAAGAATTCGGACTTAAGGCCAAGGCATCTACCCCTATCATTGCCATGATATCAAGGCTGGCTGACCAGAAAGGCTTTGATATCTTGACGGGAGCCATAGAAGAATTGATGCAGATGGACATCATATTTATCCTCCTGGGAACAGGAGACCCCAAATATCATGAAATATTCACCAAGATCAGCGATAAATATCCAAACAAGACAGGGATAAGGATTGCCTTTGATAATTCCCTGGCACATAAGATAGAGGCAGGCAGTGATATGTATCTCATGCCTTCAAAATATGAGCCATGCGGGCTGAATCAGATTTACAGCCTCCGCTATGGGACTATTCCAATTGTTAGGGCAACAGGCGGGCTGGACGATACAATAACAGACATACACGAAGACCCCAGAAACGGCTTCGGCTTCAAATTCTCAGATTACACTATCAAGGCGCTTGCCAGCACTGTAAAAAGGGCGGTATCTTACTATTCACACAAGGAGGCATGGGCTCAATTGGTCTGGAGGGCGATGTCTTTAGATTACTCATGGGAGAAATCAGGAAAGGAATACCTCAAGGTCTACAAAAAGATATTGAAGGAAAAAAACGTGGCGGTTTTGGTGTAGCAATACCTGATAATCGATTTGCTTGAAGATGTAATAACAACGGTCAGCTTACCAGGGAGGCGCTGAGAACACGCAGTTTCTTTTAGGATTCATGTATACTCAAAGCGGGCACAAATTACGCATTTCAATTAACCATAGAGGACACTGAGAACACAGAGTTATTGATTTGCTCTGTGCACTCCGTGATCTCCATGGTGAGCTATTATTAATTTTCTAATTTTCCGGCTTGTTGTATATGTCAAATGCCTGATCGACAGATGCCCCCTGATGTACGATCGCCCTCACCGCCTTGATCATTGCAACGGGCCTCTGTGACTGGAATATATTCCTGCCCATATCCACGCCTACAGCCCCGTCCTGAATAGCATTATAAGCCAGCCTCAAGGCATCCTTTTCCTCTATCTTTTTCCCTCCGGCTATGACAACAGGGACAGGACATCCGCCCACAACCTTTTCAAAACCTTCACAGTAATAGGTCTTTACAAAATTAGCCCCCAATTCGGCGGCAATCCTGCAACAAAGCCCCAAATACCGGGCGTCCCTTGTCATCTCCTTTCCGACAGCCGTAACAGCAAGCACTGGTATTCCATAATCCCCGCATTTGTCTATAAGGCCGGCAAGATTCATGAGCGTCTGATGTTCATACTTTGACCCGATATATATAGAAAGGGCAACTGCCGACACATTCAATCTGACGGCATCCTCTAAGGATACTGTTATGCCCTCTCTTGAGAGGTCTTCACCTACAATGCTGTTGCCTCCCGAGACCCTCAGAACAATAGGTGTGTATATTTCGGGATCTATGCAGTTGCGCAATACCCCCCTTGTTAACATGAGCGAGTCCGCATAGGAAACAAGGGGCATAATGGTATCGCGGGGTTTCTCAAGGCCTGATGTGGGGCCGAGAAAATATCCGTGGTCTACGGCCAGCATCACTGTTCTTCCAGTGCCAGGCTTTATGATCTGTGAGATGCGGTTTTTAATACCCCAATCCATAATATTTCCTCCCTTCTAAGACAATCCGGTCTTGTCAAATTATTGGCTTTCAGTTTACTCAAGATCATGTCCTTTTTCAAGGAGGCTTTCGTCAACCAGATAAAAAAAATAAAAATGCCGATTATTATTTTAGTGCGGATTTTGATGGTTTTCATAATTTTCATAATAAAGATAAATCATCCCAAACAATATGGAGGTCGCAGATATGCCTAAGATTCTTGTAATCGAAGATGAAGAAAGCATAAGAAATATGTTGAGAAAACTATTCGAGATGTCCGGATATAGTGTATTGGAGGCCGCAGATGGCGAAACAGGCTGTCAGATATGCCGGGATGAAAGGCCTGATATCATTATAACGGATATATTCATGCCTGAAAAAGAGGGCCTTGAGACCATAAAGGATATCAGAAGGGATTCCCCAGACGTAAAAATCATAGCCATATCAGGGGGAGGATCAAGAAACCCGCATGATTCTTTGACGACGAACTATCTTAGTGTTGCCGCAAAATTCGGCGCTGCATATACATTTGAAAAACCGTTTAATATAGAAGACCTGCTGAAGGCGGTAAATGAACTGGCCGGTCAAACACTCAGCCCTGCCATGAAAGGTTGAAGACTCCAAACAAAGACAACGACTAAAAAGGGTATCTGTTTTAGGGGGCATACTCAGAATGACATTGAAGAAAAAGATAATCATTTTTACCGTCTCTTTTTTGTACATGATCAATGCGTGCATCATACTGGCTGAATGGGGCATGCACAAGATGAAAAACGCCCAAACCGAGGCAAAAGCCGCGCTTGAGATCCAGGGGCTTTTTTACGATATGAGAGCCTCCTTTGAGCAGACTATGAAGAGACCCAACGATTATTTACGCAGCGGAAACGAAAAAGAAAAAACCGCCTTCAAGAAGGATTTTGACCGCCTTTGCCTGAGAAAGGGGAGGATCCTCGAATTTATCGCAAACAACAAGGAAAATCATTCAACCGGGTTCGCCGGATCATTAACACAGATACACGAGCAATTCCTCCTTATCGAAGAGAAGCTCCCGGGTTTGGAAGGTATTGCCTTGGATATATTCAAACTTGATAATCCCCCCTCCGACCCCAAGACCAGTCATTATATGGAGGCATTGGATTCCCTGGCAATGGATATAGAAAACGGTCTCAAAAAAGAGGCATACCTTTTGGATCTATTGTCAGAAAAAGCCATGTCGAATATCCAAAAGAATCACTCAATCATCCATAACCTGTTTGTTATTGCAGGCATCATCTGCCTGCTTTTGGGTATTATGCTAAGCTGCTATATCATTAAAGGCATAACAAGGCCGATAGGCGAACTGCTTCAATCCGCCAGGATGCTAAAAAAGGGCAACCTTTCGACAAGGATTCAGATTAAAAATCAGAATGATGAGATAGGAGAACTCGCCACATCCTTCAACGATATGGCAGATGAATTATCATTCGCACGGGATCAGATCCATAGCATCTTCATGGAAGCCGGGGATGCCATGCACATAGTAGATAAGGATTTCAATATCATCCAGGCAAATGCGGAGATGGAAAGGCTCACAGGAAAAACCGGACCGGAATTGACAGGCAAGAAATGCTATATTGAATTGTCAAGCGATATCTGCCAAACGGATAAATGTCCATTGAAGAGAATAATGGAGGGGGAAAAACAGTTCGGGATCAAAACGCTTAAGAAGATGCCTGACTGCAAAAAGGCACATATAGAGCTGGTCGCCACACCCATTACAAGAAATGGGGAGATCGCAGGGATCATTGAGTCCTTCCGGGATGTCACAAAGAGCAGTCAAATGGAGGAGGAACTCCGGGAAAGCAGGACGCATCTGAGGACAATACTGGATTCCATTCAAATCGGGATCCTGATTGTCGACGAGGAGACATACAAGATCATTGACGTAAATCCAGCCGCATTGAAACTTGTAGGATTGCCCAAAGAAAAGGTCATAGGCGCCTCCTGCCAAAACTTCATCTGCCCTTCTGATAAAGGCAAATGTCCTGCCGCCGGCATTGACCAGGATATGGATTGCTCTGAACAAACAATTTTAACATCGGAAGGGAAATGCATACCCGTAATTAAAACGGTTATAACCGAAGAGATAAACGGGCGCAAATGCCTTATAAAGAGCTTTATAGACATAAGCGACAGAAAACTGGCGCAAGAAGAGATATTAAAGGCCAAGGAAGAAGCTGAGGCAGCCAACCGCTCCAAGACCCAGTTCCTTTCGAATATGAGCCACGAGATACGTACCCCAATGAATGCCATTATCGGCCTTACAGATCTGCTCCTGGATACAAATCTTACCAGGGAACAAAAAGACTTCCTGGAGACGATGAAGGCATCAGAAAGGACGCTTCTTGATATAATCAACGATGTCCTTGACATCTCGAAGATAGAGGCCGGAGGACTTGAATTAAAAAATATAAATTTCGACCTCATGAAGACGCTCGAAGATGTATCAGATAATCTTGCCTACAAGGCATTTGAGAGAGGGCTTGAGCTCATCTGCTATACAGATCCGACAACGCCCACAGCCCTAATAGGAGACCCTGCCAGATTGCGTCAAGCGCTTCTTAACCTGGGGGGCAATGCCCTGAAATTTACCAATAGCGGCGAGATCGCTATATCGTGCAAGACGAAAAACAGGGATCAGGGATCCCTAATTCTGCATTTTACCATATCGGACACTGGAATAGGGATACCAGAAGACAAATTGAATGACATATTTAAAGACTTTCATCAGTTAGACGGCTCTTCCACAAGGCAATACGGGGGCGCAGGGCTTGGGCTTACCATCTCCAAGGAACTCGTGAAAAAAATGGGAGGGGAAATCTGGGCGGAAAGCTGTCTTGGCAAAGGAAGCACATTCCATTTTACCGCAAGATTCAAGCTCCAGCCTGAAAAGACAACCAAAGTATTTCGTGGAAATGACCAACTGCATGAGAAAAAGGCAGGCGACATAAGCGTTCTCATAGTGGACAACAATGACAATCACCGCTCTTTCCTTAAAGAGATGATCTCATCATGGGGCTTCTCTCAGAAGGAGGCGTCGGATAGCAAAAGCGCTATGGAGGAGATGGATAATGCGGTAAAATCAAACAGTCCGTTCAGATTGATACTCCTTGATGCGGAGCTTCCAAACAAGGAAAGCGCCAACATTTACAACCGTATCTTAAAGGACGCAAATTATAAAAAGACATATTGCATAGTCTTTACATCCATAGCAAACAAAGAGACGCTTGTGCCTCATGAGGGCCTGTCCAACTTTGTCTGTATGTCAAAACCCATAAAACAATCCGGGCTCCTGGATGCCATCGCAAACATGCTTGGCGGGGACATGCCAAGCAAACCCGAGTATAAACATCGTATTACAGGAAACATCATCGTCCAAAAAAAGCTGAAGACTGAGCCCCCAAAAATATTACTTGTAGAGGACAATCCTGTCAACCAGACAGTGTGCCTCAGGCTGCTTAACAGGCAGGGCTACAGGGCGGTACTGGCCGCAAATGGACAGGAGGCGCTGGAAAAGGTTCAAACACAAGACTTTGACCTTGTGCTTATGGATGTGCAAATGCCTGTCATGGACGGACTTGAGGCGACAAGGCGGATACGGGAAATGGAAAAGGTCACGGGTGGGCATCTGCCTATTCTTGCATTGACCGCCCATGCAATGAAAGGGGACCGAGAGATATGCCTTGATTCCGGCATGGATGATTACCTTACAAAACCGATAAACCCCAACGAGGTCATAAGCGCTATCAAAAAAACACTGTCAGATAAACCTCTTAAGCAAGATATCCTTGAAGAGGTCAAAGGAATCAATATCTGCTCATTTAAAGGAAATGAGGTTGAGGATTCATCATATAAAATTATGGGTCAGGCGAAGGAGGAATCCTCGCAGGAAAGGAGAAATTTTATGGAATATATGGCAAAGGAATCCCAGGGATCATCCCCGCAGGGATTCGATATGGCTGGCATCCTTTCAAACTTTGAGGGGGATCAAGAGCTGTTCCAGGAGATATTCGAGATATTTGTCGATACATATAAAGGACAGATAGACGAGATTCGCAAGGCGATCCATGCGAATAACCATGAGGAACTGAGAAAAGCCGCCCATAGCATAAAAGGGGTTGTGTCGAATTTTAGGGTATCCGAAATGACAGAGCCTGCATCTGAACTGGAAAAAATGGGAAAGGAAAACTCCATTACAGGAGCCGAGGATCCGCTTGCCAGGCTCGAGTCAAGGATAGAGGATTTCGTGTCCTTTGTCAAAGAAAGCCTCTTAAAGCCTGCATAGGGTATATAAGCCTATGAGCCTCCTGCTTCAAACACTAATGAAGATATCTCAAAATGGTTTGCAAACGGGCACACCCATAAATCTTCGATTCATAAAAAGTCATAAAAATTCTTAAAAAGTGATTCGCAAACGAAAATCAATGCGGCTTTATTATCACCTTCAGGGAATCCTTTGCCTCAGAAACTACCCTGAAGGCATCCCCTATCTCATCCAGTCCAAACCTGTGTGTGATCATACCTCCTACGCATATCTTCTTAAGATGGATCAATTCCATGGCCCTTGCATAATCCTCCTGTGATCCTGCATAGGAACTCGTAAAAGTGACCTCAGTACGCCAGAATATCTCATTGAAATGCAAAGGGATTACACAATCCCTGTCCGTAACGGCAAAAAAAAGGATCGTGCCCCCCCTGTCTATGGATTTTATGGCCTGATTCACTGCCTGGGTGGCGCCCGTGCATAAAATAATCATATCTGCAAGATACCCATCATTTACACTCCTCAATAATCCTGGTATATCCTCATTGCCTGACAAGGCGATATCAGCGCCAAACTGCCGGGCCTTTTCAAGACGGAATTCGTTTATATCAGTGGCGATGATCCGCCCTGCGCCCAAAAGCCTTGCAACCTGAATATGAAGCAATCCGGCTACGCCGCACCCCATGACCATAACCGTTCTGCCTGCCGGATTTCCGGAAAACCGGTGTGCGCGCCACACACACGCAAGAGGCTCGACAAAGGTGGCCTCCTCAAAACCGACATCCGGAGGGATAATAAACGTCCCTCTTTCCACATTTATAGACGGCAACCTCACGTATTCGCTAAAACCGCCAGGGTCAAAATTTGTCTTAAACAGCGTATCGCACACAGTATGGTGGCCGTTTATACAGTAATGACATCTGCCGCATGGCACATGATGGGCGGCGCACACCCTGTCCCCTGCCTTAAACCCCTTAACCCCATAGCCTGAATCCGCAATCTCTCCGGATATTTCATGCCCTAACACAAGAGGCACACGATTGATTCTGTACCACTCAAGGACATCGCTGCCGCAGATACCGCTTGCAATCACCTTGACAAGCAGCTCCCCAGGGCCTATCCCGGGCCTCTGCATCTCCTCAACCCTGACATCCCTATTGCTGTAATACATCCCAACTTTCAACTGTAAATCCCCTTTGGGTATTTTCATACCCCTTTGTGAATCGAAGATTCATTGGCGTTTCATCTGAAAATCTTCCTTATTCTAATTTTGATGGCCTCGTAAAAAGTAATTTCGATGCTGAAAAACCAAGATTATATCGTTAAAATAGACATCAAATTTATAATATTAAACTTATTTTTAGGGGCGTTTTAGACTTTTTAC
>JAFGSM010000110.1 GCA_016934595.1 bacterium
AAACCGATCTTCCAAAAATAAGACATTTAAATTTTGGTCATAACTTATTGATATAATTTAAGTTATTGTTATATCGGCTATTTTTTTATTGTGACTACATGAGACCTCCAAAGAATATTAAATCTTATTATTTATCAATAAGTTAAATACTGTGACTATATTATATCAGCTAATTACCTGTAAATCAATAGTTAATTATTATATCTTGTGACTACAAATTATGTTAAAAAAATGACAATAACTAACTGAAAATAAAAGGATAAAGCCCATTTTGCCTCTGGAAGATCGGTTAAAAGAGATTATAGAAAAGGTTAAAAGACAGCAGCCCCGTATTTTAGCATTTGTAGAGCACCATGAGGTTCCTTGTCATAATAACTTTGCAGAATACCTAATCCGAATAAGTGTTCTTAAACGAAAGGTTTCAGGCGACAGCTTGCCTTCCTGGGGTGCAAATGCTTATGCAGTCTTACTGTCTATTTATGTCACCTGTAAATTACGAGGTATCTCTCTTCCAAATTTTATGGAAGAGAGTTTGAAGCATTATATAAGAACCGGCAAGCCGATGTTGCTAAAAACATATGAGGCTGCTTACAGTCTTGCTAAGGCCGCATGAAAGCTTGCCGTGAAACAAATTTTGAGATCATTTCTCTGAAATCAGTTTGAAAACTTATGGTGCAATTAATGCCTTTACCCCAAACGCCTTTTCCCTTCAGCTAATTCCTCTAATCCCTTTCTGTCCAATATCTTGATAAAACGCCTGCCGTCCGAGTCGATCAAACCCTGTTTGACCATTTTCGTCAATATACGCGAAAGTGTCTCAGGTATTGTGCCCAGGAGACTGGCCAGTTGCCCCTTTGAGATATCAAGAGAAAATTCACTTGCATCATTTTCATTTCCACCCGAATAAATGATATATGCCGCCAGCCTTCCCGGGACCTCTTTCAGGGAAAGGTTTTCTATGATATTTGTAAATTTTTGAAGGCGATGCGATAATATGACCAGCATGTTCAGGGCAAGAGAGGGATCCTTTTTTATCAGGCTGACAAATTCGTTTTTGGGGAGGAAGATAACATCTGTATCCTCAATAGCTTCCGCATAGGCAGGGAATGGATCTCCTGTAAATGCAGGAGCTTCTCCGAAAGGTTCTCCAGGGCCAAAGAAGTGAAGTATCTGTTCTTTACCTTCCGGAGATATTTTATAGATCTTGATCCTACCTGAAATTACTATAAAAAATCCGGTGCTTTCTCTCCCCTCGAAAAATATTGATTCGTCCTTTTGATAACTCTTCTTTATTGAAATAGAGGCAAGTCCCTCAAGATGGACATTGGGAAGACCCTTGAAAAGCTGGGACACTGCAAGATGCTCAATTATCTCCACAGACGTTTCTCCGGATAGCTTTTGTCATCTTTTTTTCTCAATGTCATTTCGATGCCTGTAATTTTGTAATCGTTCACCCAATGAAAAATTCCATAACATATTGAGCAGTTACAGTATATTTTTTATTAAATTTTTGGGTTGACGGAAAGACTCTTTAGGGCGATTTGACCTAAGTCAATGTTAATTTAAACAGTGATCATTATAATTGTAATAAAAGGATTGTCAAAATATGGATTTTAAAACACACTTTTAATACATGCAAAAGGAGGTAAAAGGCAATGAAGATTACAGAGCTTAAAAATGCAGCAATAAGCCCCAATCCGCATCAAGTGGAGGCCAGAAAGCTATACGACACGGAAAACGCCGTTGTCATCCATATCATGTTAAAACCAGGGGAATCCATGAAAAGGCATATAACCCCTGTGGATGTATTTTTCTATGTACTTGAAGGGAAAGGCACTGTAGAGATCGGGGATGAGAAAGTTGAGGCAGGCCAAGACACCTTGATAGAAAGCCCGGCCAGGATACCTCATTGCCTAAGCAACGAAGGGAAAGGCATATTCCGTGTGCTTGTAGTCAAGGCGCCAAGGCCAAAAGAATCTACAAAAATATTGTGACAACCATGCTTTTGCACTTTTTGTCTAACCCTATGAAAAAATTGCTAAAAATGTTGCTTTGGCTGATCCTATATCTTACTTAAACATTCATGGCCAAACTGCTGGCCACCCCAGTAAATGAAAATGTATTTTCATGTTGATAAAAATGATGGCCTCGTAAAAAGTCTAAAACGCCCCTAAAAATAAGTTTAATATTATAAATCTGACGTCTATTTTGACGATATAATCTTGGTTTTTCAGCATCGAAATTACTTTTTACGAGGCCATCAAAAATGGCTTATTTTAAAAAAGTGCAAAAGTTGAGGTGGTAAAGGAAAGGAGGGAATTATATGTTCTGTTTTCAGTGTGAACAAACTGCAAAAGGTGAGGGTTGCACCAGGATGGGCGTTTGCGGCAAACCACCTGATGTGGCTGCTCTTCAGGATCTTCTTGTCTATGCGTTAAAGGGTCTGGCCCTCTATGCTGTGGAAGGAAGAAGGATCGGTATTGAGGATCATGATGCCGATATATTTGCAAGCAAGGCGCTTTTTGCCACGCTGACCAATGTCAATTTCGATCAGGACCGGTTTGTGAAACTGATTCACCGCTGCGTCGAATTGCGGGATGCCTTAAGGGCAAAGGTCAAAAAGGCCGGGGGGAGGATCGATTTTGATCATCCTGAGTCAGTTTTTAAGCCTGCACGGGATATCGATGAACTGATTAAACAGGGGGATGCGGCAGGTATAAAATCCTACCCAGGCATTCACCCCGATATCCTGTCACTCAGGGAGACCCTGATGTATGGACTAAAGGGGATCGCGGCCTATGCTGATCACGCAGAGATCCTTGGCGTCAAGGATAGCAGGGTTTATGCCTTCATACATGAAGCCCTTGCTGCTGCATTGAAAAAAGACCTTACAGCGGACGACCTACTTAAACTGGTTTTAAAATGCGGGGAAATCAACCTTCTCGTCATGGAGCTTCTGGACAGGGCAAACACAGGTGTTTACGGGCACCCTGTTCCCACAAAGGTCCCGCTTGGCGCTAAAAAAGGCAAGGCAATACTGGTATCTGGCCACGACCTCAAGGATATGGAGGATATTCTGAAACAAAGCGAGGGGAAAGGGATATGCGTGTATGCACACGGGGAGATGCTTCCTGCACACGGATATCCCGGGTTAAAAAAATATCCCCATTTCTACGGCCACTACGGGACTGCATGGCAAAATCAGACAAAGGAGTTTGCTGAGTTTCCAGGGGCAATCCTGATGACAACAAACTGCATACAAAAGCCTAAGGATGCATATCAGGATCATATATTCACAAGCGGCCTGGTGGGGTGGCCAGGGGTCAGACATATAGAGAACGGGGATTTTACACCTGTCATAGAAAAGGCCCTTTCGCTCCCAGGATTTCGAGAAGACCAAAACGGCAGGTCCGTCATGGCAGGTTTTGGCCATAATGCCGTCCTGTCCCTGGCAGACAAGATTATCGCAGCAGTCAAAGGGAAAAAGATACGCCGGTTTTTTCTTGTGGCAGGCTGCGACGGGGCAAAACCCGGACGAAATTATTATACCCGTTTTGTAGAGCTTGTACCCAAGGACTGCATTGTACTGACACTTGCGTGCGGAAAATTCCGTTTCTTTGACAAGGATCTAGGCGAGATTGACGGGCTGCCAAGGCTGATCGACATCGGCCAGTGCAATGATACCTATTCAGCCATACAGATAGCGATCGCCCTTTCAAAGGCATTCGGCTGCGGAGTAAATGATCTTCCCCTTTCCATGGTTCTTTCCTGGTTTGAGCAGAAGGCGGTTGCCATCCTGTTGACGCTTTTATATCTGGGCATTAAGGATATCAGGCTCGGGCCAAGCCTTCCTGCCTTTGTTTCAGAAAATGTGCTGCGTATACTGGTTGAGAAATTCAATATCATGCCGATCACTACACCTGAAGAGGATCTGCGTGCGATATTGGGATAGAGATATGCATTTTTTAAAACAAGGAGAAGTTCTGCACTACATACTAAGATCAGGATATTGAAATTAGGATACTGAAATAATGTATCAGGACTGCCCTGCGATGCAGGGCAGTCCTGATTAATATGCCTTGAATGTTCTTAATCAAAAATGATGGCCTCGTAAAAAGTCTAAAATGCCCTTAAAAATAAGTTTAATATTATAAATTTGATACATATTTTGTCGATATAATCTTGAT
>JAFGSM010000111.1 GCA_016934595.1 bacterium
AGAAATAAGGAGTTGAGGTTGTTGTAACAAAAAATTTTTACTCAATTAAATTCCAGATTTTCCTCTCAAAAAAGTGCGAAAAAGGGGGTTCAACATTGGCTTTAACGCAAAGTATCAGATCACTGAAGAAGCCAAAACCGGAGCGATGTGGGGGGATGTGGCTTTTGACAATTTAAGGCTTTGCGGGCAGATAGGGATAATGTTTTAGCCGCCCGTTTATGGGAATAATGGGCTAACCTGTCCGCACTTTCTATTCCAAAGTTTGAATGGAAACCGGTGTTTTCAAGCAGTTTTGGACTCCGCTTTAGGCGGAGTGACAGGTTGATCGATTTTTTGAATTCATCGTAACCTCTCAATATCCTCTGGTAAGAATAACTCATTGCCATTTAGAGGCATATTTTTCCATAATATATTGAGCAGTTACAGCCCATCTATTTTGATTCTGAGCACTCGTTCCGCGGCAAGGCGATATTTTATTTTTTAATAAAATCACATCCTATTTAGACATCGACCCGCCGCAAGATTTATATCCAGATGAATTAGTGGAACTGGTGTCAGTAGTCGACGTATCTGTGCTTGTGTCAGTATCTGTATCAGTAACCTCAGCATTTGGCCAATAGTTTGCATTGGGCACGTAATATCCTGAATAGGTCCCTTGAGCAGAAGCAGCGCTGCTTGTATAGGGGATATAATATCCTGAATAAGCCGTTTGGGATTGAGGATATGTGACCGTACCCGCATTCGACGGAAAGTAGTTAGACGTTTGGTATTGTGAATAGCCATTTGATGCGGCATAATTTGTAGCTGCAGACGGATACCCCGTGTATATCCCTTGGTTTGAAGGCGCATATCCGCTCGATGAGAGCGGATAATAACCCTGATATTGCTGGTTATAGACAACCGGTACATTTGTAGAAACTGTTGGACCAAGTATATAACCTGAGTTGTCTGATATATTTGTTATATAAGGGGTATAGTTTCCAGAAGATGAATTCCCATATCCACTTGTTGGAGATGAATTAGACAGTTGCAGATAGGGATAATCTGCGTAATAATCCTGATATGAAAACGCTTGTGTATAATTCGCCTGCGGGATTGCAACAACTGAAATATTTTGTAAACCCGGATAAGAAAATAGCTGCCCCAACAAGTTCGGGTAGAGGTAAGGGTTAAATAATCCAAATTGGGCATCTGCGTTTGGTTGGTGGAAAAAGACCATGCAGCTTGCTAATAGAAGAAACAATACGGCAGTAAGCAAATGTTTTATTGATCTCTTTATCATGTTATCCCCCCTGAAGAAAAAATACAGGATTCTATAGTCCATTATAGTAAAATGCTTAAAACGGTTTCAAAGGATTTACGCATAACTAGTGCCATCTTCATACATATTTGTTTTTATCTTCTTTAAAGGCAAGTTAATGTGAGGCTAACTTGTTGTAAATACAATTGTTAATATGACAAATCAAGACTATCTTCTATAGAATGCAAACAAGGTTATAATTCCAAAAATGGGCAGGCAGATTTCAAAAATTGTTCATAAATTAATCAATGGATGTTTAAGGTCTTGACACATCTCAAAAAAACTCTATAGATCTTTCATGCCCTTTTATGGAGTTTTGCGGGGCGCATGTTTCGTTTTGACATAGGCAGGCCCAGTATTTCTGACATAATGATGCCTTGCCGGAATAGATACAACCGATCGAATGCATCGTCCATAGGGTTTTCTATTTTTGACGTTTCATGGCCTTCAGGCAGAATGGCCTCAATTGCCATTGAAGTCTCTTCCATGATACTTAGAATCTCTTCTTCAATGTCAAGATTATCTCCCTCTTTCCTTTTAAAATCTTGAGATTGGGCCTGTTTCTGAAGATATAAATCAGTATGGATTATTTTGTGTGGTTTTAAGTGAGACGCCTGTTCAGGATGAAACCCTTCGTTTGGATGATGGGCATGGCTTTGAGAGTATGAGTCTTCTTGATTGGATAAGGGAGAGGGTGGCCCTTGTGTCGGCACAGGGCTTTCTCCTTTACGCTGAGGTATTCTTTGATCATGATGCGGAGATGGGGCATGACCTGGGCCTCGTTTCTGCCTTTCCGTTTGAGGCTTTGTCAAAGCGCTTAAAAATTTCTTCAACACAAAGTAGATTATTATTAATGTGATGATCCTATCCATGAGTATGGTCGTCCTTGTCATCCCCTTTATGCTTGGTTTTTTGAATCGGATGTTCATGTCTTGCCTCTCCCATTTTGGAGATAGATTCACGCATTTCCGTGTCTGCCGCTATATTTTTCAGGTTATAGTAATCCATCACACCAAGGTTTCCCTTTCTGAATGCCTCTGCCATCGCTAAAGGCACCTGTGCCTCAGCCTCGATCACCTTTGCCTTCATCTCCTGCACCTTTGCCTTCATTTCCTGCTCCGCAGCAACAGCAAGGGCACGACGGCTTTCGGCCTGCGCCTGGGCTATTTCCTTGTCCGCAAGGGCCTGTTTTGTCTGAAGCCGCGCCCCTATGTTTTCTCCCACATCGACATCCGCTATATCTATTGAGAGTATTTCAAATGCAGTACCTGAATCAAGCCCCTTGGCAAGCACGGTTCGTGAGATCGTATCAGGATTTTCCAAAACGGCTTTATAGGAAACGGATGACCCTATGGTGGTCACAATCCCTTCTCCAACCCTCGCGATAATAGTCTGTTCTCCAGCCCCGCCAACAAGCCTTTCCATATTGGCGCGCACGGTTACCCTGGACTTTGCCATAACCTGTATGCCATCCTTTGCAACCGCAGCCACTACAGGCGTTTCAATGACCTTTGGTATAACGCTCATCTTGACCGCCTCCAGGACATCCCTGCCTGCCAGGTCGATGCCTGAAGCCGTGCCGAAATTCATCTTAATATTCGCCTTGTCTGCTGAAATGAGGGCCTTGACGACAGATCCCACATGCCCGCCCGCAAGATAAAGCGCCTCAAGATCATTTACAGGGATGTCAAGCCCTGCCTTTACTGCGCTTATCCTGGCATCTACAACCACATTGGGGGGAACCCTTCTGAATCGCATCCCTATCAGATTGGCTATCCCCACGTAAGCCCCTGAGGACCATGCGGCAATCCACAAAGGAACAGGTATTATATAAAGAAAAAGGATCAAAAAGGCTACTATAAAAACGAATAATAAAAGTGGAAATATATTTGTTATCATCACTTACATCTCCTTTCAGGTTGATCATTCTTCCTCAACATATATCTTGTTTCCTTCGATCCGGACAATCCTGACCATTGAGTTTCTCTTTATATAGATGCCGTCAGCGATTACATTCAAACGTCTTTCCTGAAATTCAGCGATCCCTGACGGGCGAAGATCGGACACGGTGATGCCCGTTTTGCCTACAGATATCACCGGATTATCTATATCCCCTGTTGTCGCAGTATTTTGGATCTCCATTGAATTTTTGCTCTCTATATTCTGGCTCAAAACAAATCTATTGGCAACACCGCTTTTTTTTAAAAAGACTATGGATGATATGACTGATATTATACTGATTGCTGTTACGCCGGCCCCCCATGCAGGGCTCAGTTTTGCCCATGAAAGATATGCGCCTGTTGTCAGGAATATAATAGAAGCTATGCCTACCGGTCCGAATCCAGGGACCACAAATAGTTCCATTAAAAGAAGGACAAAACCGAAAAATAGCATGATTGCTATAAAAATAGGCCAGTCCATCAAACTTTCTCCTGGCTTTTGATTTTTTGTACTATGATGTTGGAGCCCTCCACGCGAATTATTCGGATTGGAGTGCCTTTTTCCAGAAAGTCGCCCTCTGTGACAACATTAAGACGTTCCCTTCCGAAAATGCCCTTTCCTGCAGGCCGCAGGTTTGTGTATGCGAATCCCTCCATGCCGGGGTGGCATGCCTGTTTTGGGGCAGGCATCTGATCTCTGGTTACTGGAAGATCCTCAGGCTTTTGGTTCAATGAATCCAGATTTTTATGAAATTTGGCGCCTGCTTCCTGAATGGTTGTTTCATCTTTTGTTATGCCACGAGGGCTTTGAGATTTAAGGGTTTGAATCTCAGGGGGGACGGCATTAGAATCTTTTCTTGCTTGTGTATGAAGCACAAAACGTTTGGCTGCTATGGTTTTTGCCATTGAGCCCGCAAAAATTATAAATAAGACAATGGCGCATGCAAAGACGATCGAGATGTGAGAAACAGCGCTCCAAATCTCCGCAGGGCTCGGATTTTTACTGATAAGGCTCATAATCAAGGCCAGGGCTAATGTAAGTATGCCAAGTATGCCAGCGATGCCGAAACCCGGTAGCACAAATACCTCAAGAATGAGCAAGAAAGCCCCAACAGAAAGAAGCAGTATCTCTTCCCAACCGACCAGATTAACAACCCAGTGCCCCCAAAAGAAAAGGATCAGGCAAATCAAACCGACTGTTCCCGCGACCCCCCATGTAGGGGTCTTAAATTCCAAAAACAGCCCGATGATTCCGATCGTAAGAAGAAGGGAACTAATCATGCTGCCGCTTATGATCCTGAGGAATTTTTCCGCCCAGTTGAGTCTTACGGTAACAGGCATCCCCTGCTGAATATCAAATGCATTGAGCACGCCCTGTATGCCGCCATCTGTTTCGATATCCGCCAGTTTGTGCTGGACGGCCTCTGATGTGGTAAGGGTCAATAGCTTTCCCTTCTCGGTCAGCCCGTCAATGACGACATCCTGATCAACCATAGCCTCGGCAATCAAAGCAGGCCGGCCGTTTTTCTCAGCCGTAGCCTTCATTTCCTTGCGGAAATAGGATATCACCTTTTCACTGGCTGGCTTTACCTCTTGATCAAGGGGGCTTATACTTACAGGTGTAGCTGCGCCTATGGTTGCCGCAGGGGCCATGGCAATTTTGCGGCAGGCTATGGAGATCAGCGCCCCGGCAGATATGGCCCTTTCATTGACATAGGCGATAGTAAAGGTACTGGCATTTATCAGTGCATCTCGTATCTGGACAGCCGCATCCAGCCGTCCGCCAAAGGTGTTAATCTCCAAGATGACGGCACGCACGGAATTTTTATCTGCATCATTAATCACCCTTCGTATAAAGGGTGAAAGGCCCAAATCTATCTCTCCATCTATTTTGATATGGTAAACAATATCCTTGCTGTCTAAATCCTTTTCCCTTTCCAATCTGTTTGAATCTACCCTATTTAAATCTTCCGCCCCATTTAAAATGTCTGGAGTCTCCGTCCTGCTTAACCTGTCTAATTCATTTGAATTTAAGGTTTCAGCATTGCATTTTTGAATGCTTAAAAATATCAACAAAGAGGCCATAAGGAAGATAAAAACGGCATATCTGATACGTGATCTTTTCATAAATGGCTATCCTTTTCCCTATGTGCTTAGCGCTTCTTGACAAAAATATCTTTGATGTAATCACAATCGGAAAGGCATATCTTAGAGATTATCA
>JAFGSM010000112.1 GCA_016934595.1 bacterium
CCCTTCGGGCGGACTTTGTTAAACCTGCCCGAAAACCCGCATGAAAAAAATGAAAATTCCTATGCGATCAAGTTATCTGTTTTCAGTGTTCAGTGTTCAGTAATAAGTTTAAAGTTTCTGAAAACCCGCATAGAAAAAATGGAAATTCCTATGCGATCAAGTAGTTATGGGTTCCGACTTTCGCCGGAGTGACTGGTTTGCTATAATATCTCAAATCCTAAAATCAAAAAGCTATATTATAAGAGCCATATTATAACACATAAAGACATATTTTGATGGCCTCGTAAAAAGTAATTTTGATGATGAAAAACCAAGATTATATCGCCAAAAGATATATCAAATTTTATAAAACCTTATGCAATCCTTTGATATACGTAAAAATGATATAGAGATACAGGAAACCGGAATGGTTTCGGATGTTGAGATCATTCAATATGATAATGAATGGAAACGTGCCGAATCACAAGTGATAAGGGAATCATCTCTGACAATCTACTTTAATGGAAAACCTCTAATAAACCTGTTGTGCACGAATAATTCAAGGGAATTCCTCGCTGTAGGGTTTTTGACTAATGAGAGGTTTATTGAACCTGAAGGGATAAAAACCATAAAAAACATCACGTTAGCTAACGACACTATATATATAGACGCAGATGCGGCATTTTGTAACGATCCCCCATCCAATGGCCTGAAAACTATAACATCAGGACTCGGCAAGGGGATTACTTTCGAAAAGAATAAAGGGTGCTTAAAGCCAATTAGTCTTTCATCACTCAAAATTAGCCCCTATCAGGTATTTCAACTAATGAAGAAACTGGCCGAAAGGTCTTCTCTTTATAAGCTAACCCATGGGGTTCACAATGCGGCTGTATGCAGCCCTGACGATCTGGAGATATTCCAATTCGATTTAGGAAGGCATAATGCGATAGATAAACTATACGGCCAGTGCCTTTTGGAGAATATCCCGCTCATGGAAAAGATCATCGTCACATCAGGCAGGGTGTCTTCAGAAATCCTGACAAAGACGGTATTGATGGGTTCCCCGATACTGATTTCCAGATCCGCTCCCACAGACAGGGCCATCAAATTGGCTGAGGATACCGGCCTTACGCTTATAGCAAGGGTAAGAGAAAACAAGATGTCTGTTTATTCACATCCTGAAAGGGTTATTTTTGATCAGCCCGTTAAAAAATGACAACATAATGTAAAATTGTAACTGCTCGACATATTATAGGAAACTATGTTTCTAATCTGAAATCCTTTAGTTTCAGGATAGCTTGAGGCAGCGTATCAAACAAATCGCTTGCGATAAGTCCCTCCTCCCCTTTTAACTGTGATGCAAGATCGCCGGAAAGGCCATGTAAATAAACCCCAAGCAGCATGGCATCCTGTTTCGGATATCCCTGTGATAATAAACCCGCTATCATTCCGGTCAAGACATCTCCCATCCCCCCTGATGCCATGCCGGGATTTCCAGTTGGATTAAGAAACATATCACCATCCGGATTAGCCATCAGTGTCCGGCAGCCCTTTAATAACAGATAGCAATTGCCTTCAATCGCATACCTTCTTACAATCCCAGGCCTGCCTTCCAAAACTTCAGGCACAGAAGAGCCAATCAGCCTGGACATCTCGCCTGGATGCGGGGTCAATATAGGGCTATGCCCCGCCCTCTTTATCAAATCAAGCCTTCCTGAGATAAGATTCAGGGCATCGGCATCTATGACCATAGGGAGTTCCACATCATTTATCAGTTTGAGAACAAGAGCAGCGGTGTCCTGATCCTGTGAAAGACCAGGCCCTACAGCAACAGAGCTTATCCTTGGCAGGATATTCGCTATTTCAGGCCATGCATTTACAGAAACCGCCCTTCCCTGCGTCTCTGGAAGCGGTAATGTCATCGCCTCTGTAAGTTTC
The DNA here is from genome assembly GCA_016934595.1 of bacterium. Lineage (GTDB taxonomy): Bacteria > SZUA-182 > SZUA-182 > DTGQ01 > JAFGSM01 > JAFGSM01. Next base: position 1,918 of record JAFGSM010000112.1, read on the forward strand.
ATTTCCATAATATCATTGAGGCTTTCTGGAATGGCAAGGGTAACAAGGCCCGCTCCTATCCTGAGCGCTGCCTGGGCAGCCAGGTATGCAGCTCCGGTTTTGCCTTCTGATCCGGCTATAATCAGGCAATGGCCATAGTCGCCCTTATGTGTATCAGGCATACGCATTTTTACAAAGGGCGACAAAAATGAATCATCAAGGTATGTTATCTCGTATTCGGCCTCATCAACCAGAAATGGCGGCATGCCTATATCCACAACCTTAAGCTCTCCAACATTAGCCATTGCTGGAGGCAGAAGATGTGAAACCTTTGGAAGGGCAAACGTTATAGTCAGCGCTGCCTTTATGCAGGGGCCTAAAATATTTGGGGAGTCCGAGCCAAGGCCAGAGGGGATATCAACCGCCACAACCGGCTTTTGGAGCCCATTTATAAACACTATTACATCGGCTAAAAAACCCTTCACAGGCGGTCTGAGCCCTGTCCCGAATATGGCATCTACTATGATATCGCACCTGCTCAAGAGGTCCGAATATACTCCCAGATCTTCCTGTCCGGTTATCTCATATACCCTTCCACCCATATTGAAAAGTATGTCGAGGTTATTCTTGGCATCCCCGCATACCTTTTTGGGGTCCACAAACAGGAATACCTCGGGCCTTAATCCCCTGTTCATAAGATGTCTTGCCGCTACAAAGCCATCACCGCCATTATTACCGCCGCCGCAACATATCCCGATCTTCTTTGAAGCAAGGCAATCAAAAAACTCCATCATGTGTTTTACCACGCCGCTTCCTGCATTTTCCATAAGGATCACACCTGGTATCCCAAGGCCATTTATTGCCTTTTGATCCAGCGTTCTCATCTGATCTCCTGTCACGATCTTCATCATTGATCCCCTTTCCTTTCCCAAAAGGTATCTATGAGTTTTTCCATCTCGCTTATATGGGTGCCTGACCAAAATACGCGTCTGCACTGCGGACACGCCCTGAATCTATTAACAGTCTGAAACACATATGGCGGGACCTTCAACTGGGCATCTTCCTTTGGTAATTCCATTAGCGGCAAATTACAATTCAAACATCTCGTTAAAAAGATATTCCTGTCGAATTTTATTCCCAGGACATTTATTACCTCACGCACCTGATCCCTAAAATCATCAGAATTTATAAAGACAGACAGCTCAGGCCCAATTTTATTATAGAGCCTTTTGCTGCGTGTCAGGATGAATCGGTTTTCTCTATAAGCAAGCACCATCATCCGGCTGTCAATGCCATTTCTGGTATAAAACGCATCATAGCCCAATGTCCTTAGCCATCGTGCGAGTCTGCCGAGCATGATGTCAACCAAGAATTTCCACTCCATAAAACCGCCTCTTCTAAAATACAAAATGA
>JAFGSM010000113.1 GCA_016934595.1 bacterium
TGGCTTAAACCCTCGAGGGCATAGAATTCGCATTGAATAGGTATGATAACAGAGTCGGCAGCGCACAATACATTTACTGTCAAAAGACCCAATGAAGGCGGTGAATCAATCAAGATATAATCAAACGGCTCGACAATATCAGCCAGTGCGCGCTTCAGACATGTTTCACGTCCCACGACCCCGACTAACTCTACTTCTGCACCTGTTAAATTAAGGTTGGAAGGAATTAACCTCAGGTTATCCACAGATGTGGATAAAATAATCTGATTTGGGTTGGCCTTCTCAAGTATTAATTCGTAACTACTTGCTAATAAAGAACTTTTGTCTATTCCTAGTCCGCTGGTAGTATTGCCTTGCGGGTCAAAATCTACGATTAAAACCTTTTTGTCATTTAATGCCAGGTAAGCACCAAGATTAATAACTGAGGTCGTCTTACCCACTCCACCTTTTTGATTACAGAAAGATATGATTTTTGACATAGATAGGCCTTTCATAATATTATAGAGAATTTTTTTACGAAATCAAGAAAATATTTATATGCTATTTTCGTTCAAGGTGGGCCAAAATAAGAGATATATCACAAGGCGATATTCCAGAAATCCTTGAGGCCTGTCCTAGCGAAACAGGCTTAATGTTTTTTAATTTCTCGGCGGCTTCCCTCTTTAAACCATATACTTGGTTATAGTCAAAGGTTGTGGGTATAGATTTGTTTTCCAGTTTTTTTAATTTTCTTGCCCGCAATACATCTCTTTGTATATACCCCTCGTACTTCACTTGCATCTCCACAGCCCTTAATACATCCGGACCATAATCTGCAAATAGAGCTTCAGGCAGATGGGACAAGCGGATTTCTGGTCTTTTTAATAATTCGGCGCAGGTCTTCTCTTGATGTCTGGTAGTCTGAAGTAGCATAATTAAGGACTCGATTTGCTGTTTTTTTTCTTCTAACAATCTCATTTGCCTATCTGAAATCAATCCAAATTTATGGCCGAAAGACGCCAAGCGCATATCAGCATTGTCTTGCCTTAAAAGCAACCTATATTCAGCAAGTGAGGTAAACATCCTGTAAGGCTCCTCAGTGCCCTTGGTAACTAGATCGTCGATTAAGACCCCTATATATGCCTGTGCCCTGTCTAAGATAAAAGGTGCCTCTCTTCTAATCTTTAAGACCGCGTTTATTCCTGCCATAATCCCCTGTCCAGCTGCCTCCTCATATCCAGTAGTCCCATTTATCTGTCCTGCCAAAAATAGGTTCTCTATCTGCTTTGCTTCAAGATAAGGGTATAGCTGGGTTGGAAAGACAAAATCATATTCGATGGCGTAGCCAAATTTGACAATATGGGCCTTTGCAAGCCCTGGGATAGTCCTTAGCATAGCAATCTGGACATCTTGAGGCAAGCTTGTTGCCAGTCCATTCAAATACATCTCGGTTGTATGCAGGCCCTCTGGCTCAATAAAAATCTGATGTCGGTCCTTATCAGCAAATTTGACTATCTTAACCTCTATGGATGGGCAATACCTTGGTCCCACACTCTTTATCTGTCCAGTATACAACGGGGCTCTATTTAGGTTATCATGTATGATTTTATGCGTATTTTTATTCGTATATGTAACATAACAAGGCACTTGCGGTTGGTTCACATCTTCCGTAGAATAGCTAAAAAACTCCTTGTGTTCATCGGGCGGCTGTTCTGTAACCTTATCATATTCAATGCCCTGTCCATTTATTCTTGGAGGCGTGCCTGTTTTAAGCCTCCCCAGACCTAGGCCTAGACGCCTTAAAGCATCGGATAATCCGATGCTAGCTGGCTCAGCAATCCTGCCTCCTGCTAGTTGGGTAGGACCAATATGAATTAATCCGTTCATAAATGTGCCTGTTGTCACAACCACGCATTTTGATTGAATGACCAGGCCTGTTCGTGTTTGAACGCCAATGATTTTATATGGGGCATTCTCCCCTTTCGCAACCACAAAATCAATAATCTCTGCCTGTATCATATCTAAGTTTTCGGAAGTTTCTAGCACAAATTTCATGCTCTGCTGATAAGCTTTTCTATCAGCTTGTGCACGCAGAGACCATACAGCAGGTCCGCGTTTCGTATTAAGCATCCTGTATTGAATTGCTGTTTTATCAATATTTTTGGCCATTTCCCCGCCTAAAGCGTCTATCTCACGCACAATATGACTCTTGGCCAAACCTCCTATGGCTGGGTTGCATGACATTTGACCTATAGAATCCAGATTCAGAGTGGCAATCAGGGTTTTACATCCCATCCTGGCAGACGCCAAGGCTGCTTCGCATCCTGCATGGCCTGCGCCAATTACTATAACATCGTATTGGTTTGGATAATTATACCTTGTGTGAGATGTGATGTTAGGACTCATTAGGTGGATTCCTTCTGTATAATACTCAAAAACGGTAAGAAATTTCACGTGCAACAAGAGGGAGGAACCATATCATAACCGTATCATTGATGTAACTTATTTATTTTCAATGACTATCGTAGCGCGAATCTTGGCTAAGCTCTCCCCCTTCATGCCGAAGAGACCTTTTTTTTCTTCCCTCAAAACCTCGATTTCGACTTGTTCTCTATACACATGCAGTTGTTTCAGGGCAATTTCTACAGCTGAGGCAACTGTGGGGGCTTCTATTTCAATGTGACTGTGTGTTTGTACGTTCATATTCCGCTCGTCGTTAGCTAGGCTCCTGCCTGGTCCAATCGTTTGTTGTATGCGTAGGAAAAGCCTGTCATCGTAAGTGTGCTGGTCAACCAATATAGGACTAACCCTGATGCAAAGTTATAAAATATTACACCAAAAATTAGGGGCATCATAACCATCATTTGCTGTTGTGTTTTATCTGCCTGCTTGGGGGCCGCTTTCTGCGTATTCTTCTGCTGCAGGAACATGGCCCCGGCCATAAGAATAGGGAGAAGGTTAAAATAATCAAAGGGTGGGGGAAGCGGCATTTTGAATAATCGATCAGGAACAGCCAGGTCTTTCATCCATAGAAACTGCGCACCTTTTAATTCTATAGAAACTATTAAAGTCCTGTAAAGCGCTATAAATATTGGCATTTGCAACAACAGGGGAAGGCAGCCGCCAAGAGGATTAATCTTGTGTTCCTTATAAAGATCTAACATTGCCTGATTCATTTTCTTTGGGTCGTCTTTATATTTTTCCTTTAGTTCGTTTATCTTTGGCTGCAATGCCTGCATGTTTCTGGCAGATTCTAGATATCGTTTGGTTGTTAAAGGATATAAGACAATGTTTATTAGTGCTGCCAGGACGATCAAGGCCGCGCCCCAATTACCA
>JAFGSM010000114.1 GCA_016934595.1 bacterium
AAGGCTTTTAGGGCATGCCCTCACAATCTGGCCTGATTCTTTATCCACAGTGACACCAAAGGTGTCCTCTATCCAGATCGATAAGGGATCCGCAACGAAACCTTCATATTCCACGGACGGATGTTTCTTTGTATCCGAAATCCTTTCTTTTAGTTTGCGGACAAAGGAAGGGCTCAAAAGATCTGTTCCCAGTGTAGCCTTTTTAAGCTTTTCACCGATCACCATTTCAGGATAGAATGTATCGCCGAAGACCTTTGTGGCTGCCCGTGCAATCTCCCCGTCCTGTTTTTTGTGTGAGCCTGGCGTTACAAGCGTGGCCGATGTCCCGATACACTGAAGAGCTGGCGATCCGCAGGCATCCCTAATGCGCCTGACCAGCAGGGCGACATCAGCGCCCTGCCTTCCGCGATATATATGCAATTCATCAAGCACGAGAAACTTTAGATTGCGGGCAGCCTGTATGATCTTTTTTTCGTATGGCCTCGTCAGGATAAGCTCAGCCATTACGTAATTGGTAAGCAGGATATCAGGAGGGTTTTTGAGGATGGCATCCCGTTCTTCGCTCCTTTCCTGACCGGTATATCTGGCAAATCGCACCGGCTCCGTTCCACTGGGATAACCATAAGAAAGAAACTTTTGTAATTCGCCGAACTGGCTATTACACAGGGCGTTCATGGGATAGATGATGATCGCCTGTATCCCTTTTCCTGAGCCAATGCGAAGCACATGATCTACAATGGGAACAATGTATGCCAGGCTTTTCCCTGAGCCTGTGCCTGTCGTCAGGATGTAATTTCCCCCTGTTTTAGCGGCCTTTAAAGCATCCGACTGGTGCCTGTGGAGGCGGAGGGATTTGCCCGAATCTTCCGGTCTTTGTTTGATCCGGAATATCCGGCTGCATTCATGATGCAGAATGCCCTTTTGGACAAGCTCATCAATCCTTTCGCCCGGCTCAAAGCTGGGGTTCATCTGAATCAGGGGATCAGGCCAGAGAAAACCCTCCTCCAGGTTTTTCTCTACATATTCCCTGATCCTTTTATCCTGGATTTGTATGAAACTCTGTATATATTCCCTGTAATCATTGACGAGATTATCCCGCAGGTTGAAAATATCCATAAGCCTCTCCTAACCTGTTTAATTTTATGAGGGCAAGATATTCAGACAAATCCTTTAGCTTAGAGGCATAGGCTTGTCTAAATGTATATGAAAATTAAATAAGTATAACCTATAATTATTTTAATGTATAGATTTTAATGTATAACATATATCCCATTTATATTTTATTTTGCTAAAGATGATTTCATTGTAACGAAGATTGATTAAATTATGGAAGATGATATAATGCCCCCATTATGAACTGGAAGCTTGAAATAGACGAATGTATTGATCGTCGGGATTGGCAAAGCCTCAAGGAAATACTGTCCGTAATGCGTCCGCCTGATGTGGCGGATCTGTTAGAAACATTAGATCCACCTACATCTATAATCATATTCCGGCTTTTGCCTAGAGATCAGGCTGCCAGGGTCTTTTCCGAGCTTGAGCCTGTCGCCCAGAACAAATTTATAGCAAGGATGAAGGACGAGAGCCTCAGAAGCGTTCTCACAATGCTGAGCCCGGATGACCGTACCGAATTGCTTGAAGAGATGCCCGCTGAGGTTACCTGTAAATTGCTGGACCTCCTTTCTCCCGAAGACCGTGCGGAGGCTATGACGCTTTTGGGATATCCCGAGGATAGCGTGGGGAGGCTGATGACTCCGGATTATATTGCGGTTAAGTCGAACTGGAGCGTCAGCCAGGCCCTTGAGCATATTCGAAAATATGGACGGGACGCTGAAACCCTTAATGTAGTATATGTAGTCGATGAAAATCGCCGTTTGATCGACGATATTCCTATCCGTCATTTGCTTCTTGCAAATCCGCAGGCAATTATAGAGTCCTTGATGAACCGCAGATTCATTTATGTTACGACTACTGACGATCAGGAGGAGGCTCTAAAGAAGATGACGCGCTATAATCTGGTCGCCCTTCCTGTGGTGGATTCTGCCGGTGTGCTGATTGGGCTGGTTACAGTTGACGACGTTTTGGACGTGGCGGAGGAGGAGACCACAGAGGATTTCGAAAAGAAAAACGCTATTGTTCCCCTCGAGATCACTTATTCCTCCGCTTCTCCATGGCTGCTTTATCGCAAAAGGGTTATGTGGCTTTTGCTTTTAGCCGTGGCCGGATTTTTTTCATCCAGCGTTATCGCTGCCTTTGAGGAGACGCTTGCGAAGCTGGTTGCCCTGGCCTTTTTTATACCTGTCCTTATCGACAGCGGAGGAAATGCAGGTTGCCAATCCTCAACCTTAATAATACGCGCCCTTTCAGTCGGCGATCTGAGCATGAAGAAATGGTTCGTGATAGTAAAGAAAGAGGTTCTGGTTGGACTTTCATTGGGCGTTACACTGGGGCTGGTCCTTTTTGTATGGGGTTTTATATGGAAGGGCGGGTATGCTATGGGCACGGTGATCGGGATATCGATGATTTGCGTAATAATGTGGGCCAACCTGCTTGGCGGCCTGCTTCCTGTAGTTCTTGTGAAGCTAAAGCTCGACCCAGCCGTGGCCAGCAGCCCCCTTATAACTACCTTGGTAGACGGGACAGGTCTTGTTATATATTTTTTTATAGCCAGGATTATCATGCATATATAAGATTGAAGACAGAATGTCCGCCTGTTAGAATAGTTCACTACGGATAAAATCTTCAGCAGGAGCATATTATATTTATAAAATTATGGTATGTATATGCCCGATATAAACCATAAAACGACAAAATCCGATTTTTATAAATATCTTCTTACGATTATCGGGATTGCCCTGTTTGCAGTCATTGCATATGCCCTCCGTAAGGTTCTGGCTGCGGTCACCATCTCGATAGTCCTCTTTTATATCCTTGATCCACTCGCTACCTTTTTAGAAAGGCTCAGGTTAGGCAAGCTTTCTATGTCTCGCACTTGGGCAGTTATGATCGCTTCCGTCATAGGGATTGTTATGGCAAGCCTGCTGCTGTGGATTTTTTTCCCGCCTATGATAGATCAGATCAAAAACCTCCCAGGTTACAAGCGCCAGATAGATGAGGTGGTGATGTATATAATTCAGAAAATCAGAGGGACACAGCTTCCCCCCGAGATACTGGATGCCATAATCAATATTATCGAAAAGAGCGTTTCCGGCTCATTATCCATATTCCGTCATCTTGCAAAGGGGACGGCCTTTGCCCTTATGTTTTCACAGATCATTCTGGTTTTCCTGATCCCTTTTCTCACATTTTACATGCTCATTGAAAAGGGCACTATTAAAGCCGGAATCACACATATCTTCCCAATACGTTATCAGGAGGAGATTGAGCAGATATTGAGTGAATCAAGCCTGGCCCTTAGAGGATATATAACAGGGCAGGTTGTGCTTAGCCTTTTTATGTGGGTGCTGATTACAATCACCTTATGGGGAATGGGTATCAAGGCCCCTCTTTTTTTCGGGCTTGTGGCTGGCATCACAAAGTTTATCCCTATAGTGGGTATATTTTTGGGATGTATTCCTGCAGCTCTTGCCGCGCTTTCAACATCGAGGGCGATCGCCCTTTGGGTTATAGTCATCTTCACGATCGTTCAGTTGTTCGAAAACAAGGTAATTTTGCCGCTTATGCTTTCGCACTATGTTAATTTGAGCCCCCTCACCATACTATGCACATTGATTATCGGAGAGCAACTTGGAGGCATCCTCGGGATGTTTATCTCCACGCCGATAGTCTCTGTCCTCAGGGTTGTCTATATACATCTGCGAAAAAAATACGTTTGATGGGTTTGCAAAGGAGGTAACGAATATGAAGCCCAATGCTAATGAACGTAAACCTGTTTCCGAAATATATTATCCTTCGGAAAGGATACTAAAAGATGCACATATCAAGGACTATGATAAATTATATAAAGAGTCTATAGCCGACCCTGTGGGATTTTGGGAGAGGGAGGCGGAGAATCTGGATTGGTTCAAGCGATGGGATATAGGGCTTGATGACAGTAACAAACCCTTTTACCAGTGGTTTGCAGGGGGAAAGATTAACATAATCCATAATGCCATTGACAGGCATCTGAAAAACTGGCGGAGAAATAAACTTGCCTTAATCTGGGAAGGCGAGCCAGGGGACATTAGGACATACTCATATTTTGAATTAAACCGCGGGGTCTGTAAGTTTGCCAATGTCTTGAAAAGCATGGGGGTGAAAAAGGGAGATATTGTGACCATATACATGCCCCAGATTCCGGAACTGGCTATTTCCATGCTGGCCTGCGCGAAGATCGGGGCTGTTCACAGCGTTGTATATGGAGGTTTCAGTGTTGAGGCCCTTGCGGAACGTATCCAGGATGCGCACAGCCGTGTATTAGTCACAGCGGATGGGGGATGGCGACGCGGAAAGATCAAGGACCTGAAAGGGATAGTGAACGAGGCGATCAAACGCTCTCCAACAATCGAGGTGTGCATTACGGTTAAGAGGACAGGACATGATGTGTATATGGAGAATGACCGTGATTTCTGGTATCACGATTTGATGGGCCTGCCCATAGCCAGTCCTGTGTGCGATACAGAGGTTATGGATGCGGAGGATATACTATTTATACTTTATACATCCGGAACCACGGGGCGGCCCAAAGGGGTAGTGCATACGCATGGCGGATATGCCGTTTATACGGCAACCACTCACAAATATGTGTTTGACATCAAGGACGAAGACCGGTGGTGGTGCGCTGCGGACCCTGGATGGATTACAGGACATAGCTATATTATTTATGGCCCTCTCATAAATGCCTCCACCATCATCATGTATGAAGGGGCGCCCAATCATCCTTATCCGAGCCGGTGGTGGAATATGATCGAAAAATACGGCGTGACTATTCTATATACATCGCCAACTGCTATTCGCGGTTTGATGCGGTTTGGGGATCAATGGGCCAAAAGGCATGATTTGAGCTGCCTTCGCCTTTTAGGGTCAGTGGGCGAACCCCTCAATCCCGAGGCATGGCGATGGTATTACAATGTGATAGGAAAGGCGGCCTGCCCGATCATGGATACATGGTGGCAAACAGAAACTGGCGGTTTTGTGATCACCCCATTGCCTGTTACTCCGCTTAAACCTGGTTCGGTATTCAAGCCATTTTTGGGAAATCAGATAGCCGTAGTTGATGAAAACGGCAAAGAGGTTCCGAAAGGGGAAGAGGGGTTTTTGGTTATCAAAACCCCATGGCCGGGAATGGCCCGCACCATCCATCGTGATCCCGACCGCTATGTGGAGCTTTATTGGAAAAAATTTGAAAAAAATGGGTGGTACAAAACAGGCGACTCCGCAAGGATTGACGAGGACGGTTATATATGGGTCATTGCCCGTGTGGATGAAGTCATCAAGGTCAGCGGTTACAGATTGGGTACGGCTGAGATCGAAAGCGCTCTTGTGAGTCATCCTTCCGTCGCCGAAGCGGCTGCGATTGCTCTGCCCCATGAGGTCAAGGGAAATGCGATCCATGCCTATGTCATCCTGAGGTCGGGTATAACCGGAAATAAAGAACTGGTGGACATCTTAAAGGAACATGTGGCTCATGAAATGGGATCTATCGCAAGACCCGAGGCAATCGAGTTTGTGGATTCTCTTCCCAAGACACGAAGCGGAAAAATCATGAGACGTGTTATAAAGGCGAGGGCCCTTGGCATAGATGAAGGGGATTTGACCACCCTGGATGAATAGATGGAAGGTTCAAGTAATCCTTTGTTTTATTATTATTTTGTTCATTTTTGTTTATATAAAACATGGGAGCGGGGCATGCACGCCCCCTCCCATGTTTTATGGTAAAATCCCTTGTTAAAAAATCCTTCGTTGTAAATCAATTTTAAGAATTATTAATTATTGTAGGCATCCACATTGGTCATCATGCCCAAGCCAACTTCCTCGTTGTATATTGCCTGAGGCTCTGCATTTACGCTGTCCGTCTTGTGGTTATCCTCAAAATACTTCTGCATTGTATCCAATTCAAATTTCTCTATTTCGGCGTCATCCACAGGGGCTATTATGGAATTTAACATGACAATCTTTATCTGAGCCAGGCGAGTCAAATCCTCCCTTGCCCTGTAGATGAGTTTATAACTGCCTGGTCTTAAAAGATAAATGCAGGGAACAGCCCTTTCATACGGCGAATAGTATACATTCCAATGGCATACATCCTGCCAGTGCCATTCATTGTACTGGCTGTTCGGATTGAATTCATAACGGTCATGGGCGGTTTTGACCAGATAAAAACCGCCGGAATAATTAGTCGCAGGAAAGGGTACACGTGTATCTCCCCTCTTGATTTCAACATGGAAGGAATCATGGCCGCAGTCTTTTGCCCAGACCAGATTGCTTATCTTGTAGATCCCCCATTTAGATATGGTGAAAGAATAGATCGCCTCGGCGTCCGCTTTCGGTTCGTCCTCCCTTACAAGCGAGGTGACATAAGACTTTATATCCTTGTAGACATTTTTACCATCAAAATAATAGTTGTAATTTTCAGGATATGGCGATGCCTCAGCATCGAATTTCACAATCATCTCGCCTGTCAACTCCCCATCTTCCGTTGCATTCAACTGGATGACCTTGGGCACTGCTTCGATAGGTTCCGGCTGCGGTGGTTTTGGTTGTACGATCGTAGGCACAACCTGTCCAATAACGTTTTTTGTGACCGGATTGGACAAGTATGGCATATAGGTATAGTATGGCATATATTGGCTTGTAAGGGTTAATTGGGGTGTCACACCAAAGGGATATAGCAAGCTGGAATAAAAGCTGTAATTATTCTGTGAAAAAACGGCAGAAGCCGTAAAACAAAGGCCGATGCTTACCAAAAGCACCACTGCAAACATAAAAAATTTGTTCGTATAGGTTTTCATTGGTTATTCCTCCTAACTCATCAAAATAAAACCTTAAGATTTTCTGCCAGTTATACCGGTTATAAATCGATCTTTCTGCCGGCGTAAACTGATCTTTCTTCTGCTGTAACTTTCTCTTCATTCCTATAAATTTTGTAAATATTATATCTTTCTATAATTCAATCAGTAGTCTTTCCCTCCTTTGTATTGATTTAACGGCTCTGAGTTAAAAAACTCTATTTTGCATTGATG
>JAFGSM010000115.1 GCA_016934595.1 bacterium
CCTTGCCTGATAACTGATCAGGTTCCAGCCTTGGAAAAGGGGGATTATCTGCTCCAGTATGTTATTCTCAGTTTCTATTAAAATATCAATGCCGGTTTGACCTCCGGCTGGAACAAGAAAAGGATTCCCTGTATAACTTCCAATAAGATCGGGCGCCGTTCGTGTAATGCTCCCATCCTTATCCCATCTGGCAAATAGATACACGTATGAATTTACAGGGAGATTGGAAAGCGTGTATTGTTCGGCAGGGCTTGTTATTGAAGCGCTGTCGATAAGATGGGCATCCGGAGGATAAGGGCCATCAAAGGCGGAGACATAAATATCCCCGAGGCCTGATACAAAACTGTCACATTGAACATGGCCTGATGCATAAGTTGCCTCGACCTCACGGTTCAGTGTTATATCGATATTTGTTATAATGTTACCATCCGAAAGGATAACCGGATTATTAATATATCTTCCTGTCCAGTCGCCAGGGGTGTAGGCATTGTTTCCATCCTTGTCCCATCTAGCAGAAATATATACCGGCGTATCAAGCGGCAGATTATACAATGTGTACGTGCCTGTATCCGTGAGGATATCCCATGCCAAAACAGAGCCTTCAGGCCCTGCGGCATCGCGTGCCATTACATAGATTGTGTCTCCTGAGGTATAGCCGCTTATACCGGAACGAATCTGGCCGGAAATGTTGCCGGGGTGACTGTATTCGGTTACATAAAAAAATCTTATCGGGCTGGCGGACGTATTCTGTATTTCTGCAAGCAAATGGCTATCAGATGCTTCAACAGACCAGCCATAGGGATCATAAAATTTTAAAATACCTGAAGGTAAAGTGAATGTAGTAGCCTCCTCGTAACGTTCCGATTTATAAATTGCGCATCCATCACAATCGTATATGATGACCCGATAATAAAGTGGAGAGGCCATATCATCAGTCACAGCCTCCCACTTAAATGCCGGGGTTGTTGTTTGGATATAGGCTCTGTCAGACGGAGAGAATAGATTTCCGGGGACAGGCAGTTGGTTATAGTAAAAATCCCTGTCATATGTCAGGGTGCTTCCATCCCTGTCATCTGTGACTGTGAATGTATAAACCCCATCCGGAAGGATTCCGTTCTCTGAGTGAAAGTAGATCTCATCGGGATAATCTGTATTGGGATCAAATGTGTAGGAAAAAGCATTGGGGCCTGTCACTGTCATCGACCTTATGTCAAACGGCGCAAGGCCTTTGATCTTTATTCCAAATTGCGTCACATTATTATTATTCGTGAAAGATTTACTGTAAACGAATGCCCTGTCGATACTTAACTGCTCGCCAGGATCGCCTGTGTAAAATCTCATCTTTTCACTTGATGAGAAGTTGTTGATGCTTGGTCCATCCTGGCTGTCGAATACCTGAACCCACCACAGATAGGCATTGTCGGATTTCAAAACCCCTTGAGGAATGGTGGCTGTGGTAGCGGAAGACCTTTCGGAGGTATATACGTTCACCTTACCCCTCCAGTCCGTCAAAACAATCCTGTAATAGAGCGGATATATGATCTCATCCGTGACAGGCGCCCAGATGAAGGTGGGAGTGGTTGAATTGACGTATGCCCCGTCCGGGGGATACGTTTGACTATCCGACATATCGACAATGTCTATTGGATTCACTGTAATCGTTTTCCCAGCGCCATAATCTTTGCCTCCTTTGTCTGTAAGTACAATATGATAGAAACCGTTCTGTAAGATTTCTGTGGAAGTTTCGCTATAGGCGGCCCCTATGTTGTAATAAGATGTCAGACTCTGCCCTATATCAATAGGATAAGCCCTGTATAAAGGGTCATAAAAAGTAAGAGATCCTATGTCCCAGGGGGCTATCCCTATCACTTTGCATAATCCGAACGAATGGTATTCATCAGGGCCGCTTCGGCCCCATATAGATAAAATACCGATTTTATGATCGAAATAAGACGCCCCGTCAGGCAGAATGCCTGAAAATGTAGGGTCAGGGAAAGAATCCTTAGGGCTTTTTGCAAGAAGTACTTCCCCTGTATAGGGATCTTGTACCAGCTCTGGCAGATAGCTTCTTATATCGATCGGATCGTCAAAAAATTCGCCGAAGTTTATTAAAATAAAGTCCTCTCTATAGTCCTTTCTTATGCCTGTAAACGTGCCTGACCAGTCGCCTCCACAGGCGCTCTGCGAGATATAACTTCCTGAATAAATTTGTGTCCCGTCAACACTCATTATGCCTTTTAAAACGGCAGAACTTGGGCACCATACTCCGCATGAGGTTTTGATTATTACATTTGAGTCGATCATTGAAAAGTCATCTACGCTGCCTCCGCATCCAAGGAAGCCGCAACTGTTGACGCCGAAAAAACCTCCGTCGTCAAAATTTCCGTCCAGGTCATAGCCTATGCCCATAATGACCTTTTGCCCCAGGTTATCGGTCAATTCCCAGGTTTCTTCAATTGATCCAAATTTTACAGGTTCCCTGTTTATTAAGGAATATTCAATATTATTGACATAGTATTGAAAGAAACCGTCTTCTAATATATTTTCAGGATCAAAGGGTATCAGGTCATTGGATTGATTATCTGATTCGTTTCTTACAAATTCAGATGCTGCATTATAACTGTCGATTGCAGCAAGCATACCATCTTTTGCCATTGCCATTGAGGTGTTGCCGTCTTGCAAAAGTGTGAGGAAATCAGGGTAGGGGCCAAGCAGATCTTCATTTATGTCAACCGCCTCATCAACCACTGCATCAAAGAATATATTCAAATCGATATCAAGATCGTAGGAGCTAAGGATAGAAATCCCTGCGGTCAAGAGGTTCAAGATGGAATCGTACACCAGCACATCCCCGTAATCTATTTCATTGGGATCATTTCCTATCTCGGCATGTGTTAAAATCAGATTGAACGAATTGTCGATAACCGAAAGGTTTGTAAGGGCACCCTGTATTTCCGGCAAGAAAACATCGCTAAGGAATGTGAATATCGCCCCAGTGGTTGGAGCATTATCGGGAAGTATGATATCTCCATCGATCTGATTCTCGGAATTAACAATCCATGAGACCGAGCTTCCATTATCCATAGAGAATGTCCACATGTATCCCCATCCAAGAGGAAAATACTCCGAGGCAGGAGGAGTGTCACCGCCAAAATTATAAAATTCCAGACGGCCGTTTCTCACCGTGCCGCTGTTATATGTTATCCTTACTCTGCATGGTCCTATACCCGGGGCAAACCATCTCTCAAATTTTGTATAATAATCCTGTCCGGGGATATATCCGGCCGGAAAGATTATTGATTCTTCAACCTTTGCACAATGAGTGAATGTCCCTGCTGGCACATTTACAGTCTCATTTAGGCTTGTCACCCTGGCTATAGACTGCACAAGGTAATTATTTGAAGAACCTGTATAGGTCCATTGTTGTCCAACGGATAAAAGGGAATATTTAACAGGCGGGGAGGCTGTGGCGAACGGCAGTATGGCAGAAATCCCTGAATCAGAATGAATCCCATCACCTGTGACGCTCCGATTGTCTAATCTAAACTCGCTGTTGTTGTTGCTGTCATATTGCCTTTCGAAATCTATAAAACCCCAGGCCGATCCGCTGACGCTTAGATGGTATTTGTATGCAGGATTTCTCTGAAAATCCGCTGCCCAGTCAAAAAAATCCCTTCCCTCAGAGCTTATACCAAAGCTGTCCAAAAGCTCTTGCATATTTTCTATAGGGGGACCCGCCGTATAGGGCTGGTTACCGTCCATCATGGCAAAGACTCTTGTTACGGAAAAGAAAAAATTTGCCTTTCGATTGTTGGGCTCAATGGCCAGCGCAGACTGAAAGCATCCGTTTGCGTTTATAATCCCATCCATTGTCTGCTGCGCGAGGAAAGCCCTTCCTTGTTGGATATAATCGTCGGCAGAAGTCGCAAAGGCCACTCTATGACCAACCAAGATCAGGCAATATGAAAAAATAAGGCTTAAACCAACTGCCCATAATATTCTTTTTATCAAATGATTTACAAGGCTTTTGTCTTGATAAAAATAACCTTTGTTGTTTATTTTCATCCTTCGTGGCGGACTGAAAGGCCATGAGTATTTTCTCTGAAAATGCATTGTCCCTACATTTCCGCCTGAAAATCTCCTCTGGAAATTTTCATTCTTCTTTGTGAATCGAAGATTCATGGGTGTTTCATCTTCATTTCCGCCATCTGCGAGACATGAATGTTTTATTATTATTTGGTTATTCATAAAAACATCCTCCCCTATCCCTTGTTTAAAATCTGGCAATTACGAAGCCATCAACCCTATCTTATAAAATAAAACAGCTCTTCCTGATGGATACTTTTACGACTACAAATGAAGTTTTTGTATTAATCGCCATTCATCTTCTCCGGATGAGACCATACACTAAGAAACCCTGATATTGGCCTTTTAAGGTATAGTCTTACCTCTTTTCAGAAGAGAGGGCATTGCGAGCCTCCTCGCTGATGACTCCATCCTTATCCTGGGCCGCAATGCTCAGAAGCGAGGTCGCCCCATCTCCGCCCATTTTGGCCAGATGCTTAACAAGCAGAAATCTGGTCCTACTGTCCCCCTCATTCATGATTGATTGGAGCGCCGATATGCATCCGCCCTTCAAAACGGCATTCTTCAATGCACTCTGCGCGGCAGAGCGCACATACCTGTTTTGGTCGGCAAGGAGTTGGACGATCGCTGTCATATCCTCTTTTTCCTTGTAATTTAAAAGAGCCTTGGCAGCGGCAGCCCTGAGTCGCCAGTCTTTATCCATTGCCGCTGCACGGATGAGCTCATGAGCGCCATTATCACCCCAACTGGCGAGGATGTTGATGATCCCCACCCTGTTTAATGGATCGTGTGATGATTTATATACGGCTACGAGTTCTGGGGTGATGCTGGCGTCCCCCATGCTCTCGAGAAGGATCAGCACAGGTCTGCTCTCCTTATTACTGGCCTCCTTCAGCGCCTCCAAAAGGTAAGGAACCGCAGGAAGGCCTATCTTTTTTAGCCTCAATCCGCTCTGGTATTGGGTTATTATATTATCTTTCCTAAGCTCTGCGATGAGAGACCTGATTGTGGCTTCTGATGCCCCCACCGAAGTCGACCTGGCGGCAGGCAGATGCTCTGAAAGGTATGCCACCTGCTCCTCCAGACATTCGACCTTTATTTTCTTGTCGTGAAGTTCTGTATATACATGAAAAAAGACAAGGATAAAAATGATATTTAGACAGATGAGAATGGAGACTAATATTTTATTCATAATACGGATCCACCTTTATCCTGACCTTTGATTTCCCTTTTATTTATGTATATCACTTGTCACAGGGACACCCGTTCTTTTGATACCCACCTAAAACCTAATGACAACCTATATTATTAATTATCTTCAACTTTCAGAATAATTGTGAGCCTTGTCACAATCTTACCTGCAAATTCAGTATGCTGGATAAGACATTAATCAAATTCAGTAAATAATAAAGCTTGCCTTTGCAATACTGCTATCTTTTTTTACCCTCCCCAAAATCCCTCTATATTTGTCCATTACTGTCAATTCGGGGTCTGTTCTCAACTGTCCCATACTTGTAACCTTAACATATCTTTGCTTGTCACCTTGTTGTCAGAGAATCTGGACGTCCCCTTGACATCATCTATGCTTAGTCAAAAATCTTAAGATCCTCCAGTGTTGTTTGAATAGTTCCTTCAGAATTCCCATCTCCATCCTCATCAACAAGAAGCGAAACAGGGTTGTCCCAGCCGCCGCCAGGAAACGTAACAGAAATACTGCTGTTATTAGACCCGGTAATCCTTAATTCACCGGAAACAACCGGACCATAATCGTATCCATTGCCGCTATATAAAATCCTGACAATAGGATCAATGGTTTGATAGCGTATCCGCAATGGAACAGGCGAATCCGCTTCGTATCTTATCTTTTCAATAGTGTGGAAGGTTTCTTGGGTTGCGAAATAATGTTGGGTCTTTGTGTCAAAGTCGTAGTAAATGTTCTTTTCATCTTCATCGGAATCCTGAAATCGTTCTCCGAAAACTCTCACTGTACTGCTGGATTCGTTGATAGACAAGCACTCTAATATCAATGTTCCGTTAAAAATCCAGTGATCGCCGGGCAGGCCTACATCACAATCGGTTAATCTTATGATTACCATGTCGCCGGAGGAAAATTCCACAGGGAGTTTATCTGTTTTCTCAACTACTTCGGATGTCCCTGTTCCGTAATTACACATACAAAGATCGCCGCCCACGTCTGCCATTCCCCAGATGTCTTTTGCAAGTATGGCAAAGGTCTGCAGGCCGTAATCATATAGAAACTTCGAGACCGAAACCTTAGCTGGAATAGGGTCGGCTACACGAAATGCCGGCGTGAGCTGTTTTTTGATAGCTATGCCAATATGTTCATCATTCAATTCTGTATCGACTATTGCCAGGACGTCAGCATCAGGGCTAATTATCCCCCTTAAGAGTATTACTTCGCCAGGCCAAAGAGCAGTGAATGTGCCGTCCGGACTGACATTATAGGTGAATGTGAATGTCCCGATTTCTGGACAATTATCTGATGCAAAATGATTCTGAAACGTCCCATTTCCATTTCCATCAAAGTTAAGAGTGCTAAAACAAGTCCATATATGGCCAACGTCTCCATAATAATACTCGCCGTTCAGGCTGGCATTTGACATGCCTGATGACTTCTTAACGCAGATCTTTATGCCGATATCCTCCCCTTGAGATGAATCGGTATCCACCAAAGTCATAATGCTGTCATCTGCGCTGATCATGCCTCTTCCAAGTAATAGACCATCCGACCTGGTAAGGGTTATGATACCATTTGGATCAACAGTATAGGTGAAGATTGCACTGCCGGGGCTGCCATCCGGTGTAAATAATCCCTGATAAGTCCCATTTCCATTGCCATAAAAGGTTGCTATGCCAAAGGCGCTCCATGTCGAGCCCTCATCATAATCATATTCATATTCGCAGGAAATATATTCCCCGTTTAAGCTTCCAACGGTCTTCCCTGATGATGTCATGATTCCAATGCTAATAGCGATATCTTTAGAGATATCTCCCTCGCTGATATTCGCATCAATATAGACATAGAGGTTGTTGCCGGCATTGATCATCCCTCTCCCCACCTCGGTACCGTCAAAACCAATAAGCATCCCGTCAGGGTCAATCCAGTGGAAACCACTTTCATTGGAATAACCGGGGTAACCATCTGAGACAAACAACTCCTCATAAGTATTATGGCCATTTCCATCCATCGTTACTCTACTTAAACATGTCCAGGGCACCGATTCACTGTGATATCGATAACATACCTGCATGAAATCCCCTGCGACATTAGATTTAGAGCCCTTTCTTTTCATCTCCATTACATTGGGGGCATTTCCCACCCAATAGTCAACCTCCTTTACAATACCTATACCAGGCACTACATATTCAAACCAATATGGGCTTTTTCCCTTGCTGAGGTCATAAGGATCTGCGCATCTGTATTTCCGGTAGACATAGGCCTTTTCAAAAAAACCGTTTGGGACTGTGACTGGCCCTATCTCAACTACCTCTGTGACCTTGTAGTTAAACCCGCTCCCATGCGCTTCATAATAAATCCATTTTGTCCCGATAGGCCCCATCTGAAAGGCAAGATAATCCTCGCCTTCAGGATTATATCCATAAAGCGCACACCCGGTTGATCTTATATAACCCGCATCATCTACTGTCAGGTCGTCATCGTAGTTCCATGTTACAAGGTGAAACCAATCCAATGAATCCAATGTCACCTTGCTATCGATCATTCGGATTACGGTCCAGGTATTCCCAATGCTGTCCGATCTGGTGTATTCGTACCATTGCCCAACCTCTAACGGCCAAAAAGGAGACTGACCGGAACTTAATTCACAAAATTTTTGCAGCGAGCCTGAAGAGGCATCAACATCTCCAAAGGCTATAGGCCCTGCATCAAACCCATAAATGTCAATGGCTGTAACTGAATACCCCTTTGTTTCAGAGGCATTGGGCAGCACAATGCCCAATCCGGTTTCCTTTCCATGAGAATTTAAGGGGGTAAACTGATAGCTTTTATCAAGCCACCACAGAACCACCGCATTCTTATAATGACCATTTAAAACCGTTATATCCTGTATGCTGAAAAGAAGCATTTGGTTTGATTCTGTTTGACAATCTGACATGTCATTTTTAACAAAACAGTAACTCCCCTGATCAATAATCATCCCGTCACGCAAGGCATTAAAAGCCCATTTAGGGTGATGATCTGTTAGGGAACAATCTGTTGAAAGATAATAATCTTCCAAACCTAAAAATTTTACATTTACACCATCGTTGTAAATCAAAACATTATATTGGTCTTCCCAAAAACCGGTTATTTTAGCTCCTGTTATCTCGCCGTATGTATAAGGCACTGTCTCTATTCCTATAATCTCTGATGTGAATTGTCCGGTTCCTCCATATGTATATTCAAAAGTTTTCTGCCCATATTCCTTTGGATCGGTCGGTAAATATCTTGAAAAATCAAAACTGCCAGATATAAGATATCCATCCTCATTCATCTTTATCCAGTAGCCATATTTTGGCCCCATGTAGTCCAAGGTATTCACAAAATCAGGCAGGTCTTTATCCCAAAGCTTTGCCCCGTCACAGGTGTCAAATGAGGTAACGCGCTGGTATTTGCCGGATATGGAGACAAGGGGTGTCTGGGGGAATGGGTCTACTGGAAAGAAGGCGATGCCTTCTTCCTGCTGGTATATCCCCTCACTATAGGGGCAAATGTTTGCCTGTGCATTGGGGTCTTTTGCATAACATGTGTCAGGGGGGATGTATCCCATGAGGCTCCAGCCTGTTTTCAGGTTCAGACTGATGTCTACGGTTGCTGGCTGTCCCTGCATTATCAGATATCCGTCCTTGTTCATCTTTATCCAGTAGCCGTAGCCGAGTGAAAAATAGTGCAGGGTGTTTACATATTCAGGCAGATCTTTA
>JAFGSM010000116.1 GCA_016934595.1 bacterium
CATCAAGGATAAACATTCATAAAAACAATCGATTGACAAAAACAGCATGTTCGGCTTTTAAAATAAGTGGAATTTATTCATTAGAAGGAGTCATGATATGGAAAATGAATCCGCATTAAAGCTTACTGATGAAGATTTTGAGGAAAAGGTTATAAAATCTGATATCCCTGTGCTGGTAGATTTTTGGGCATCCTGGTGCGGCCCTTGCAAAATGATCAGTCCGATAATTGATGAATTAGCGAAGGAGTATGCGGGAACGGTAAAAGTGGCGAGTATGAATGTGGATGAGAACATGGAGACACCCAATAATTATAATATCAGAAGCATCCCTACTCTTATCCTGTTCAAGGATGGTGTTGAACAAGACAGAATGGTCGGGGCTGTTCCAAAATACTCTCTGGAAGAGATGATCAAAAAGGCGCTTTGATAATCCTGGATGGGCTTAAAGGCAATAATTAGATATTAATCTAAAATATCAATTAAAACAAATATATATTTTGTATGTTTCGCAATTTTTCTTTGCAAACAGACGCAGACCTCAATAAATGATTGAGGTCTGTTTGTTTATACGGAGGTACAGTGGAAGAGCAGACAAGACAATATGAGCCTTCTTTTATTGAGCCTAAATGGCAGAATATCTGGGATCAGAAGGGCAAATATAGCGTTAAAGAGGTTTGTGGAAAAAAGAAATATTATCTTCTGGAGATGTTTCCTTATCCTTCAGGGAGGATTCATATGGGCCATGTGCGTAATTATTCTATCGGGGATCTCATGGCCAGATTCAGGATGATGCAGGGTTACAATGTGCTGCATCCAATGGGATGGGATGCATTTGGCCTTCCTGCTGAAAATGCTGCGATAAAGCATAATGTTCATCCTGCAAAATGGACGCAGGACAATATAGATTACATGAGGGAACAGCTTAAAAGGATGGGCTACAGTTATGACTGGGACCGTGAGGTATCCACCTGCTCCGGGATTTATGCAAAATGGGAACAGTGGTTGTTTTTAAAGATGTATGAGAAGGGCCTGGTTTATAAGAAAGAGGCGCCTGTCAATTGGTGTCCTTCATGCAATACAGTCCTTGCCAATGAGCAGGTGGAGAATGGATGCTGCTGGAGGTGCGAGACAGAGGTTGTGGCAGAACAGCTTAGTCAGTGGTTTTTAAAGATAACCGCCTATGCAGAAGATCTCCTTGCCGGATGCGATACATTGACCGGCTGGCCTGAAAGAGTAGTCACGATGCAGAAAAACTGGATCGGAAAGAGCCATGGGATAGAGATAGATTTTCCTTTAGCTGACAGGGAGGGTTGTCTGAAGGTGTTTACCACACGGCAGGACACCATATACGGTGCAATCTTTATGTCCATAGCGCCTGAGCACCCATTGGTAGAAGAATTGAGCCGGGGATCATCGCAGGAGACTCAAATAAGGGCTTTTGTGAAGCGTGTGACCAGCCAGGACAAAAAGTTCAGGTCATCCGAGGACGTTATTAAGGAAGGGATATTCACTGGGGCTTATTGCATCAATCCCATGACCAAAAATAGTATACCTATATTTATTGCAAATTTCGTATTGATGGAGTATGGAACCGGGGCGGTTATGGCAGTTCCGACCCATGATCAAAGGGATTTTGAATTTGCGAAGAAGTACGGCATCCCTTTAAGGATAGTCATACAGCCTCCGGACAACTGCCTGAAGGAAGAGGAGATGACGCAGGCATATACGGAAGAAGGTGTAATGGTAAATTCAGGATCATTTAACGGGCTGAAAAATACAGATGCGATGAATCAAATTGCGGATTATATGGAAGAACACGGGATAGGCCGAAAAACAGTCAATTACAGGCTCCGTGATTGGGGAATATCAAGGCAGAGATACTGGGGCAATCCCATTCCAATAATATATTGTCCCGAATGCGGCGTAGTTCCTGTGGATTATAAAGACCTGCCTGTAAGACTGCCCATGGAAGTGGATTTTCCCCCTGACGGCAAGTCGCCATTGCCGAATCTGCCTGATTTTGTGAACTGCAGTTGTCCAAGATGCGGATCATCAGCCAAAAGAGAGACAGACACCATGGATACATTTGTCGAATCTTCCTGGTATTTTGAAAGGTATGCATCTCCCTCATGGGATAAATCACCATTTGACAGGGATGCTGTGGAATACTGGATGCCTGTAGATCAGTATATCGGCGGGATAGAACATGCGGTGCTTCATCTTCTTTATGCCCGTTTCTTCACAAGGGTGTTGAAGGACCTCGGCATGGTTTCATTTGCTGAGCCATTCAAAAACCTATTGACACAGGGGATGGTCATAAAGGATGGGGCAAAGATGTCCAAATCCAAGGGTAATATTGTAGATCCTGACGACATGGTAAAAAGGTATGGCGCTGATACAGTCCGTCTGTTTTTGCTGTTTGCGGCTCCGCCAGACAAGGACCTTGACTGGAGCGACAAGGGCGTGGAAGGCTGTTCGAGATTTCTAAACAGGTGCTGGAGGCTGGTTTTGGGTATAATGAATGCCATAAAATCAAGACCTGATCTGAAAAAAGGATTTAGTATGGCTGAGATGCCGGCAGATGCAGAGGGCTTATCCAAAAGGCTCAGGCAGTTGACACATCAGACCATCAGAAAGGTGACGATAGACATAGAAGACAGGCTCCATTTCAATACCGCGATAAGCAGGGTCATGGAGATGGTGAACGAGCTTTATACTATAGATTTACCGAAGGTATTGGCCGGGATGCCCGCTGAAGATTCTATGCAAAAGAAGGCTGACTTGTTTGCTGTGAGGGAGGCCATGAGGTCTCTGATACTTCTTTTGAGTCCATTCGTTCCTCATATAGCCGAGGAGATGTGGGAGGAGGCAGGGGAAGAATTCAGCCTTTTTGATCATACATGGCCTGGATTCGATCTTGATATTGCTCAGGACGAGGATATACTGTTAATGATTCAGGTGAATGGAAAGATCAGAAGCAGGATGACTGTAAAAGCAGACTCAACGGATGATGAGATTAAAAACGCAGCGATGATTGACATCAGGGTCAGGGAATGGATAAATGAACGTCCTGTCAAAAAGGTGATCCTGGTTAAAAACAGGTTGGTCAATATCGTTGTATAGTAAGCCTTCGGGATACCACGAATCATGAAAATAAACGTTCATGAACAAGTTGTTCACCCCTGAGGATGAAGATGTATTTTCATGGTAAACGCCCATGGCCTTTTAGGCCGCCACGAGGCATGAAAATAAAAGCTATTTTCGGAATAAACGATCATTGCCAGACATACATTGGCCACCCCCATGAAAAAAAATATATTTTAGGAGTAAAAATTAGTTTATTTTTGAAGTCGTGCCATGTCAGTAAAATTAAAGAATCTAAAAATTACCCCCATCCTTTTTGCGCTTTTCGTATCTTTGTTTTTTAGCGGTTGCGGCTATCGCTTGCTGGATTCCGGTTCTCAGCAGGATGTTACCCCTGTCGTGATAGCGATAAAACCTGTAATAAATCAGACCTCAGACCCAAAGCTGGATTGGAGGGTAACGGATTGTATTATAAAGGAACTGACAAGCTGGCCCGGGATAAAGATCAGGCCATACGATGAGGCCGAATACTGCATCTCAGGCAATATCCTCTCCTACAGATCACAGATCCCTTATACTTATGACAGCAGGCAGAACCCTTTGGAATATAAGATTAGTCTCCTGATGAGCTTTTCCATGTCAAGGATTGAAGACACTGATTATTCAAAGGGCAAGGAAGGACAACAAACTATTTCACATCCTGCCTCAGCCCAGACTATTCCCAATCTTCAGGAGGATGAGATATACCGTATTAATCCCTCTGATTTAGGCCAGAGCAAAATCGCAGAGTGGCAGGCTGTTGAGAGGGCGGTGAAAAGGATGATAAAAAGGGCGATGGATCAATTTATAGGTTTAACAGGCAGAAACTAGATTTATAGGTGTAATACGCTGATGTTGCTGAAAAAAGAACAATTCTGGCAACGGATCCAAAAAAAACAAATAGACCCTGTATATCTCATCTATGGGGAGGAGGAATTCCTTGTAAGGGAGGCTGTAGAAAGGATCAAGGTCGCTTTTTTAGGACCTGATGCCGCTAAATCTCAGGCTCACTTCCTTTATAGCGATGAGGTAAGCATGGACAAGCTGATGGAATTTGCCCTGACCCTGCCTTTCGGCAATCCCAAACGTGTCATTTCATATAGGCTTTTATCAAGGCCTAAGAGCGCTGATAAAGACATTGTCTCTTCTTATTTGAATCGTCCGGTCAAAAACACTATACTTGTTTTTACTTCCGAAGAAGCGGATCTCGCTTCCGGATTTTTTAAATACCTCAAGGAAAAAGCGGTGGTGGTGCGTTTTTATCCTTTATTTGAAAACCAGATACCAGAATGGATCAGAAGGTATGCCTCACAGATAGGGGTGGAGATTACTCAGAGCGCTGCCCAAATTCTCGCAGATCTTGTCGGTTCGGATCTGTCGCTTCTTGCAAACGAGATACAAAAGATAAGCCTTTACCTCCATCCCAAAAACAGGATAGATTTAAAGGATGTAAAAGAAAGTGTCGGAAATCTAAGGATGTTTTCGATATTTGAACTTACAAAGTGCATAGGGCAGAAAAAGCCTGGAGATAGTCTGCTTATGCTTCGGCGCCTTATCGATGCAGGGCAGTCCCATATCGGCCTTATTGCATTGATTGCAAAGCATTTCCAACGCCTGCGCCAGGTGAGCCTTTTGATTGATCAGGGAAAACAGCAGGCCGAGATCGCCAAATGCATCGGAGTGCCTGCCTTTTTCTTGAAGGACTACATACAACAGGCACGGCTTTTTAATAAGGATGAGATAGATGAATTCCTCAGGCTATTGCTTGATGCGGATCTCAAATTAAAAAGCAGCGCCCTGTCTCATGACCTCATACTGGATGCCTTTATTTTTAGGCTATGTTCCTCTTCTGCATCCAAATCTATATCTTTTTGATTTGAGTGTAACCAAAATAGAACATTATTGCTTATTTCAGTTTTTTATATATACTAGATTCCGGCTTTCGCCGGAATGACAAATGAAAAATTGCGCTACTTTGGTTACACTCTTTTGATTTTTAGACAGGCTTTGATTATATTATTATTTTGAAATTATGATATATTGTATTTTAAAAGTCTGTCTATGGTTCACAAATTCAGGGGATGAGAGATGAAAGACCTTTTTCCAGACGATGACCTGCTTTCAATAAATCAGGATTTAGAGCGTAAAATAGCGAGGTTGTCCGCCCTTTATGACATTACAAAGGCCCTCAATTCAACTATTGACAGAGACGATCTTTTAAAATTGATCCTGGGCAAAACTAAGGAACTGCTGGATGTGGAGGGCGCATCCATAATATTTTGGGATAAAAAAAAGGACAAGCTGTATTTCCCCATAGTCGCGGAAGAAGGGCAGATTGCAAGCATGCTTAAGCAGATCTATTTTCCTACAAACTCAGGCATCGCCGGATGGGTTTTCCGTGAAGGCCGGCCGGCCTTGATTCATGACGTGGATAAGGATGAGCGTTTTTATAAAAAAATAGATAAAAGCACAGACTTTAAAACGAGATCCATATTATGCGTTCCACTAAGAGGGAAAAAGGGAATATTTGGCGTGCTTGAAGCGGTCAACAAGAAAAGCGGCAGGTTCACCCAAGATGATCAGCATCTTCTGACGGCTATGGCTGACAACGTAGCCATTTCCATTGAAAAGGCAACCTTATATGATGAATTGCAAAAGGCCGAGGCATTTCTGAGACGCGAGAACGCCGAATTAAAAAAATCCGTAAAGCAAGAATACGGTTTTGAGAATATCATCGGGAGGTGTGACAAGATAACAAATTTGATAAAAAAGGCGGAACAGGTTGCCCTGACTGACGCCGCTGTATTGATATACGGAAAGACAGGCACAGGAAAGGAGCTTTTGGCTCAGGCGATCCATAACAGCAGCCCCCGGCAGTCAAACAAATTTGTGGCCATAAATTGCGGGGCGATACCTGAAAACCTGCTGGAAAGCGAACTTTTCGGACATGAAAAGGGCGCATTTACTAGTGCCACTTCAAGAAGGATCGGACGTTTTGAAGAGGCAGACGGAGGGACACTTTTTCTGGATGAGATAGGCGATATGCCTCTCAATCTCCAGGTCAAGCTCCTGCGCGTCCTTCAGGACGGCATCATGCATCGTTTGGGAAGCAACCTCGATATATCTGTAGATGTAAGGCTGATATCCGCCACACATCAGGATTTGACAAAACTGGTAGATGAAGGAAAGTTTCGCCAGGACCTGTTCTACAGGCTCAAGGTGTTTGAATTGGAGATCCCGCCTTTGTGCGAGAGGCGGGAAGATATACAGTTGCTTATTGAATATTTTATTGAAATATATAACAAAAAACTGGGGAAGCAGATAAAAGGTGTGAACGGCGATGCCCGTGATATTTTGTATAATTATGATTATCCGGGAAACATCAGGGAACTTGAGCACATAATCGAAAGGGCTATGATATTGTGCAGGGGATCCGAAATATCTGTGGATGTGTTTCCTAAAGAGCTTCGCGATCTGAAACCAGCGGTTAAGGTTCAAATTGATGATGAAAAATCCCTCCTTACTGTTCCTAAGAACAACAAAGAACTGAAGGCTGCAAAGGCCGCAGCCCGGAAAAAGGCCGAAGAGAAGATCGAGCGGATATTTTTAAACGACCTGCTTTCCCGTAATAATGGCAATGTATCAGAGGCAGCCAGGCAGGCAAATATGAACCGGTCATGGCTGGCGCAGATGGTAAGTAAATATAAGCTGGATCTAAGCCCACTCAGAAAGCTCGGCAGTCGGTCATAGATGTAAGGGACTTAGAATTTTCAAAAATACCATTTTCGTTCAGAGTGTCGAGTCATAAGATTTGCTTCTTTCTATGATAAATGTTCTAACGA
>JAFGSM010000117.1 GCA_016934595.1 bacterium
GCGTTGTCCCATCCGAGTCCATGGCCTCATGGCCCATCGACACCCTGAAGGCACAGGCCGTTGCCGCAAGGACATATGCCATTTATCAGATAAACCACCGCAAGGACTGGGATTACGATCTTGTTGATTTTGCAGGAGACCAGTCGTATAAAGGTGTCTTAAGGGAGCACGAGAGGTCAACCAGGGCTGTGGATGAAAGCGCGGGCATGATCCTGGAATATAATGGCAGGCCGATATATGCCATGTACACGGCAAACAGCGGCGGCATAACCGCTGATCCTCAATATATCTTTAATATCAAACAGCCTTATCTCTTTATACAGGATGACCCCGCGAGCACAAAGGGGTCTCAGGCCACATGGACCAAGGGATACAAGATATCGGAGATCGAAGAGAAATTAAAGACTGTGGGATGCGATTTAAAAGGCATCAAGGATATCAAGCCTCATACCGTCGACCCTTCGGGCAGGGTCATAAAGGTAAACATCATTCATTCAGGAGGCGAAACATCCCTGAGGACATGGAGCACATTGAGAAGGGCTTTGTCATTAAGGGAGATACTATTAGAGACTGAAAGGAGGGGAGATACTATATATTTTAAAGTAAAAGGACACGGTCACGGGATCGGATACTCTCAGGAAGGCGGAGCAATAATGGGAAAGACGGAGGAATTTAAGGATATCTTAAGCTTTTATTATCCAAAGGCAGATATCGTAAAGAGGTGGCAATGAAAGGAGGCAATAAGATATGATTAAACGTTTGGCTGTTTTATTTTTAGCGATCTTGATGCTGGCAGGTTTTGGATGCGCTGCCAAAAAGGTGGGATATCCCTCGCCAGAGGACAACCCTGAACACCATTATGTCCAGGGGATGCTTGCGCTGGAAAAGGGCGATGCGGAAACGGCCGGGGCAAAATTTGAGCGTTCCCTCTTCCTTGACAAGACATACAGCCCTGCCATGTCAGGCATGGCCCTTGTCATGGCAATGAGGGCAAAAGGCCAGGCTGATGCCAAACACCAGGAGGTGGACATAACCGAGTCCATGAATTATCTGAAAAATGCTAATAAAAAGGCAAAGGACAATGCCCAGAAATTCATTTACTATACGACTGCGATAAGGGTCAATGCCGTTGCCAAGCCTAAGGGCTGGCTTGACCGGTGTGAAGAGCTTTTCGGCTTCGCATGGGACATAAAGGACCTTTCATCCAAGGTCCTTCCTTACTACTATGGAAAAGAGGCAGCCGCATATTTTATGGGAAAGGCTTATATGGAGGCGTACGAATTCAGAAAGGCTGAGGACAAATTCGCCCTTGTGCTTTCAGAGGGATCCGGAGGGAAGTGGCACCCCTTTGCCAACAGCGCCTACCAGAAGACTCAGAAGATCCTGCGCGCTACCGCTCATTCCACCATCGGCAATGTGGCCAAGGCTATAGCGGTGAAGGACGAGGTGAACAGGGCGGACGTGGCGGCGCTTCTTTTGAATGAGGTTAAGCTGGACAAGCTCTTCGCCGGAAGGATACCTGTAGAGGTTGAAATCGTGTCTGCAAGCCCTGAGTTTATCCCTGCCGATATAATGGATTCCCCTTTCAGGAACGAGATACTTACAACCCTGAAATGGAACCTAAGAGGTATAGAGCCTCAGTATGACGAGACCTCAAAGGCGTTTCTCTACAAGCCCGAAAGTCCTGTAAAAAGAAAGGAACTCGCCATGGCCCTTGAGGATATCCTCATAAACCTCCTGGGTGATGAGAATATCGCCACGAAACATATAGGGGCCGAGCGGTCACTGTTTCCGGATGTCAAGGCATCTTCCGCATGGTATAACGCTGTTACGACTGTGACAAGCAGGGGGCTTATGGAACCCGAGCTTTCAGGAGAGTTCAAACCCGAAGATTACGTTGATGGAGCTTCGCTGCTTTTGGCTGTTTTTAAGCTCAAGGGCGTTTTGAATATATTTTGATCAGCGCTATCAGGTTTAAATCCAGAGGCTATATTGAAAGAATCAACGTACTTATGGGATGTTTTAAGGTAGCTTGAAACTTATATTAAATTATTATAAAGGAGGATGTAAGAGATGAAGAAGATACTCTGCGTTTTTCTTCTGATCCCGTGTTTGATATTTACAACAAGGGCATATGCCGAGGAATGGCGAGAGGTCAGGGAGTTTGCTGAGGCGGTTCAGGAAGGCTATATTCAGGTTGTTGGAGAATCAGAGGCAGGACAGAGCAGATACAAGGCTCTCAGGGCGGCTACCGTGGTGGCGCAAAGGGACCTGCTTGAAATTATCAAAGGGATCAGTGTATCCGGCAAAACAAAAGTGGTTGACGGGATGCTTGAGAGGGATGAAATAAGCACCAGCGTTGAGGGCATGCTGAAAGGCGCTGAAAGGTGCGGCAAGAAGTATGACGAAACAGACCGCCATGCCGAGGTGTGCATGAGGGTAAATCTCAGGGGGGCGAATGGAGTATATAACGCCATTCTTCCTCTAATAAAGGGGACAAGCTTGGTTCCGCCCGAAGGACCTGTATACACCCCAGGCGCCGATACACCTGCCTCTTCCATGTCAACGCCTGTCCAGGTTGCAAAGGCGGAAGTCAAATATGACGGCCTGATTATAGATGTGACTGAGCATGGATTCAGACCGGCGCTTATAAACCGAATCTTAAGCGAAAAAGAGGAGATCATCTTCGATCCGTCCAAGATAGAATCCAGCATACTTGTTGACAGGGGCTGCGGAGGTTTTACCAACGATCCTGGCAAGGCAAAGGCGCTTCTTTCCACATGGGGATGCCAGAACCCGTTTTCTATCAAGGCAAGCGGAGTTGTAAGATCCACAGATGTAAAGGTGTCTGCAAACGATGCCTCTCTCATTTACGAAAACAATCAAAAGAGCAACTTCCTGCCTGAGGCAAAGGTGGTATTCGTGTTGAAATAGATTTATTCGTAACAATTCAGCTTACCACGGAGGCACTGAGGACGCGGAGTTTTCCTTATGACCCTTTATGAATTTTGGCACGAAAATGGATTCTATTTTCATGATTCGTGGCGACGCTAAAAAGCGGCATGGGCGTTTACCGTGAAAACACATCTTTCATTCACGGGGGCGGCCAATATATGTTGGCCATGAGCGTTTATTTTCTCTAAGATTTTTATAAAGTTATTCCTCCGTGTCTCCGTGGTGAATATATTTTCCCAAGATTTGCATGAGTTTAGCAGGGATGTTATAACAGACGAAAGGAGGTTGGGTGTGACAAAAGATTCTAAGGTGTTGTACACGGCGAAAGGCCGTAAATGGATTATCACTGAGAAGTCAAGTCATCCTTCAAACTGCAAAAAGGGATGGTTTAATATGGAAAAGGTCTGTAAATGGGTTGTCCTGATTATTCCCCTTTCAATCCTTATGGGTTGCGCAACGGGCATGAAGACTGTCAGAGTAGAGCCTGACTACAGCAAAAAGGAGTATACTACATTCAGCGCCTCCGACCTGATAATCATTGCAGAAAAAATGACGCAATCACTGGTTGAGCATTTTGATTTCGGCGCTGAAAGACCCCTGGTGAGAGTTGATATTGTTAAGAACAAAACCGATGAACATGTTGACACAAAATCCATAACCGACTCGATAACCGCAAAACTCGTAAACAGCAGAAAGGTGAGGTTTGCTGTTGATTATGCTGAACGGGAGGAATACGAAAAGAGGGCATCGGAGGAGGCTTTTGAGTCAAGGATAAGCGATGAGGACAGGCAGCAGGTATATCTTACCGATCAGGAAGCTCCTAAATACCGCATATATGGTGAACTGTCCAATATCAAAACCATCACTGAGGACACAAAGGATGTATTTTTTAAGTTTACATTGAAGATGGTCGATTTCAGGACAGGCACCCTAGAGTGGGCCGATGAAGCCCAGTTGAGAAAGATAGGCAAAAAGGGAACCTTCGGATGGTGATCCATTCCTCTTGAAAGAATGGCTTGTTATAAAAAAGTGTAAAAGAAGAGATTAACATAATAATCCATAAATCGCTTAAAAGCATTAACCTAACAGGAGTTGAAGGATGGCTGCTAAAGGAAAGAGACGTTATTCTTATATTCTTATCTTTTTGATTGTATGGAGTATTTTGATTTTGCCTACCCGCGCAAGATCAGAGCCAAAGGCCATCAGGGAATGCGGCATGGCCCAGGTGATAGATGGCAATACAGGTAGGGCAAAGGCGCAGGCGCTTCAGGACGCTCAGAGAAATGCGGTCGAAAAGGGGATAGGCACCCTTATAGATTCCCAGACAATAGTCAATAATGCACAGTTGATTAAAGACAGCATCTATTCACAGGCATCAGGATACGTAACCGATTACAGGATCATATCTGAAGGGTTGTCGCCGGACGGGGACACATACGAGACATGCATAGAAGGTAAGGTTGAAATCGCTGACATAAAGGATGACCTGAGGGCGATAGGGATACTGAAACAGAAGGCCGGAAATCCCAGGTTTATGGCGATCTATCTGCCTCAGACAAGTGTTTCGGCATCAGTTGATGACGACGCCATGATAGTCAGGACTGCTGAAAAGGCCATAAATGAGGCGTTTTTGAAAAAGGGTTTTATCGTCCTTGACAGGGGTTTTGTAAACGGTTTCATAAAAGAACTCAAACAGATGGGATATGGGGATATGGACATAAACAGCCTTTCAGTGATGGCCCTTAAGTATCAGGCCGATCTTTTGCTGTTGTTTGACATAGCCGCATCCGAAAGGACGGACATAGCAAACAAGTATTTCAAGGAAGTCAGCCTTTCCCTTGACATCAGGGCTGTAGCCCCTGCCACTGCCGAAATAATATCCTCCGAAGGACAGGAGATAAATGTCAGGACATCAAAAAAAACAGGGGATGATTATTATGAAGATCCGTCAATAGCAAAATACATGACCAAACTGGCGAAAAAGGTCTCAGAGGATCTTTTGGGCGGAACCCTTGCATATTTTGAAAGGCAGTCGCATGAGGGCACACGCTTTAGCTGCATGTTTAAAGATTTTGGAAAGGACGAGATATACACCATCGTTGAGGTTATAGAGAATATGGGCGGATACAAAGACAAGAATGTCAGAAGCCAGTTTTCCAATTCGATTCAGGTGGATATAAATTACACCGGAAAGAGGTTTGATTTTCAAAGGGAACTGATATCAGGTCTTGAAAAAAAGGGGATATATGTGGATATAAAGGAGGCAAAGGGCAATGACTTCCTTATCCACAAGGCGAGCGGAAAAACGCCGTTCATGGACTCTGATGAAGAGAAGGAAGATGAATGATTTTGTTTTTTGATTTGATTTTTGGCAATTGACGATAAAAACTTATGGCCATCAATCATGGAAATAGAATGCTATTGAAAGGATACACACATGTTTTGATTCTTATAATCGGGTCTTCCTTGTTTTTTTGGGGCTGCGCAGCCCAGATGCATACAGCGCAGATGCATCTGGTAAAGGATTCCATAATAAAAAAAGGGGAATTGAATGCAGACTGGCTTGAAAAGAAGGTTTACGATGACAAAGGGCAGATCAGGAACAACGCCGACCTTGTGTACCTCCTGGAATTGGGGGCCATATACCCCCTTTTGGGCGAGTTTGAAAAGAGCAACGAGGTGCTTGAGTTTGCCTATGGGAAATACACGGCAAGGGAGGAGAGGGCCAGAATAAATGCAAGGGGCGCTGCCGCCAATTCCATGGACATCCTTTTTGGCGAGGGTTCAGAAGAATATGAAATGGCCCATTACGAGAAGGTCTATATCCATGACATAAAGGCCATGAACTACCTCATGATGGGTCAACCTGAGTCGGCCAGGGTTGAGACGCAAAGAGCCATAAACCGTCACAGGCTGATAAAGGAATACGCAGAGTTTGAGGCGGCTCAGGTAGAGAAGGGAAAGGCGGAGGTGGAGCAGAAGGCCAAGGCCATAAAATCGCCTCAGCCTGCATTGGGAAGCAATGCAGGGGCATTGAATCTGGATACAATGGTAAAAGATCTCAATGAAAAGGCGGCCCTGTCAGATGCTCAAAAGGATGAGATAAGGCGCATCAGAAATTCATACGAAAACAGTTATACATATCTACTTTCTGCCATTAATTTCGGACTGAATGGTGAATTTGAAAACATGCGCCCTCAGCTTAAAAATGCCAACGCGATGACGGGAAACAGCTATGTCAAAAGGATGTTATCAGCATACGAAAATGACCCTGCTTCTGTTCTCTCCAAGGCGAACATCTATGTCTTTGCCCAGATAGGATTTGCGCCCGAAAAAGAGAACTTTTCCCTGCCTTTTTTAA
Organism: bacterium; assembly: GCA_016934595.1. Taxonomy (GTDB): domain Bacteria; phylum SZUA-182; class SZUA-182; order DTGQ01; family JAFGSM01; genus JAFGSM01. The sequence goes on from JAFGSM010000117.1 coordinate 6,317, forward strand.
ACCCCATATCGGGCACAATTACACAGTTTTCTCTGGCCAGGATCAACCCTACACAGAGCAATATATCATCGATAGAGATTGTGGATTCCGGATCAGAGGTTATAGGAACCCTGGAGGCGTTGACAAATCTGGACCTTCTTTCCCTAAAAGAGTATGAGGAGGAACTCCCTGGAAAAATCACAAAGGCTACACTGAGATTGATTGTTCAAACCATCAGGGACAAGGCACTCATCGATCAGGCCGAGCAGAAAGGGGCGGGGTTTTTATATAAAATCTGTCTTTCCGGACTGAACATAATGACATCAAAGGCGGATATAAGGGCATGGACAATGGCGCCAAAACAGATATACTTTTACTCTGGAAGGATAAACGGCGCGGATATAACTTTGAGGATAAAGGACTATTCAGGCAATATAATAGACACCCAGAAGATAGCCATAGAACCTGGAAAGATTAACGTTGTGTCCTTAAGATGTCTCAATGACGTCAGCTTTATACATAATAAGAGCTTCGGCAAATCGGATATACAATCAGATGTCCCGCTGGAAGTCCGGGTGATATGGTCGGATGTGAACATAAGATCAGCCCCTTCCGCAAGGTCCGATTTGACGGGAAAGGTCAAATCAGGCGACAGGCTCAGGGTCATTAAAACAGAGGGGAACTGGCACTATGTTGAGCTTCCAGGCGGGGAAAAGGGATACATCTTCAAAAATGCCGTGGAGAGTGTAAAGTGAAGATTTTTTGTACTAAATATAATTAAATTAGCGCACTTCGGGCGGACTTTGTTAAACCTGGCTGAAAACCCGCATA
>JAFGSM010000118.1 GCA_016934595.1 bacterium
TGATGGCATCGTAAAAAGTCTAAAATGTCCTTAAAAATAAGTTTGATATTATAAATTTGATGTCTATTTTGGCGATATAATCCTGGTTTTTCAGAATCTAAATTACTTTTTACGATGCCATCAAGCCTGGGGTATAGAAATGCTCACCCTTGTTCCTTTGGGTTGGTTGTCTTCGATCATTAATTGTCCATGATGATCCATTATTATACGGTTTACAATGGCAAGACCAAGCCCTGTCCCGCCCTTTTTTCTCGAAAAATATGGCTCGGAAAGTCTTTCCTTATCTTCAGGAGATATGCCTGTTCCCCAGTCTATGACAAGGACATGCGCCATGCCGTCCCGGCTGTCAAATGATGTCTGAACCAGTATTTTTCTATCCTCTATCATTGCCTCATAGGCATTGTCCATCAAGTTTATCAATACCCTTTTTATCTGGCCCCTATCTATCATTACAGGGGGGATTGGCGAGCCATTTTTTAATTCAATCACGCAGTCGGGATGGATCTGCCTGTAAAGGGTTATGGTTTGTAAAACGATGCTGTCAAGATCATCAGGCTTCATTTTCGGCTCAGGCATCCTGGCAAACTGTGCAAATTCGTCAATGAGGGTCTTGAGGCCCTGTGACTCTTCTATTATGGTGTCAGTACATTCCTTCAGTATCTCGCGATCTTCGCCCCGAAGGCCCTGGAATCTTTTCCAGAGCCTCTGCGCTGAAAGCTGTATAGGGGTAAGGGGATTTTTGGTTTCGTGGGCGAGCCTTCTTGCCACCTCCTGCCATGTGGCTATCTTTTGTGCCTTGATAAGCTGCATAAGGTCATCAAACACGATCAATGATCCCATGTTTTCTTCTTGTATGTGCAGTCTGATAATACTGATTAGAAGGGTTTTTATGCGTCCATGTATATTTATAAGCACCTTCCTCTGATATATGTCCCCTCTTTCTCCATTGATTATTTTGTCTATGATATCCTTGAAGGTCTTATACATATTCCCTCTCATGATTTCATAATAATGGTGAAAAAGTATCTGGTCTGCCTTTAGAGAAAGTATCTTTTCAGCGGCAGGGTTTATAGTGGTTATAAACCCATTTACGTCCAGTGTCACTACACCTGATGTGATATTGGCAAGAACCACCTCTATGTGTCTTCTTCTTTTGTCCAGTTCCAGATTGCTCTGCCGCAGACCGGTCAATGCCTTGTTGAGGTCTTTCGTCATCTGGTTGAAGGAATTCACAAGCATTCCAATCTCGTCCTTGGCGTCTGATTCGACCTTAAAGTCAAGATTTCCAGACGCAACCTCCTTTGTTCCCTCGGCAAGCTTTTGAATGGGTATAGTTATGCCTTTTGCAAAATAGAAACCGAACCATGTAGCGGAGAAAATAATCAGAAGGGTCATCAGCAGGAAAGTAATCAGATAGGTCATCTTTAGAGGTTTCTTGAAGACCTTTCGTCTTTGATATTCTTCAAAGGCATCTTTTATATATGATATCTCATCCATCAGGCCGGACGGGTCGTAATAATTGAATAAAACAACACCGCATATCTCCCGCATATTATTATCTTCTGCATATAAGGGGACTGCTGCCTCAATCAGGTGACCTTCGTCAGAGCGCTGGATTATGGAGTATTCTTCCCCCTTTAATCCCTTTTCAATCAATTCATTCAAAGGCCCGGAGAAGCGGTCTTTTTGGATGGATGTGTTTTGGACGCTTATTATCTCGCTCCCATAACGGTCAAGCACCTTTACTGTACCGAGATTAGCAGCAGCCTGATATCTCGCCGCCATAGCCCTTAACTGTTCCCTTTTATTAATATCATTAATATCAAGGAGCCTTTTTGAAACGATTTCTTCGCCCATAAGCCTTGCGGATGAAAATGCCTGCCCTATGGAGGATGTATAATGGACCTGGGCTATATTAAGAGATCTTTTAAGATATTCCTCGTTGTGAACATTAAACCAGCTTTCGATGCTTTTGCTTATGAAGTTGCTTGCCAATACAAATAAAAGAATTGCAGGTACGAGAGAGAGGCTCACAAAGGCAAACACCAGTTTTGTCCGGAATCTTGCCCCGATTACATTTTTTTTGCGCTCGAAATAGAGTTTGATCAGGTTCCGCAGAACAAGCACTATAAGGATAAGCAGGAGTATGATGTTTAGATTGAGGACTATTAGGACAAGAAGATTGGCAGGCAGGTTGGCCCAGTCTCCCCATTGAAATAGAAGACCGATTGAGATTATCATCAGAAATCCAAGGACAAAAATGGCAGGGAAAGCAATAGCGGAATATTTTTTATTGACTTCTTTCTTCATGCATAGGGGGTCCTTCTATTATTGTGGCGGTCTCAGAATGGACTGGATTAAGATTTAAAGGGACATTGACCCAAGGTGTATCAAAGTTCAAAAGGGTTACAAAGGCAAGGAGGTAATTGAGAGGAAATGGTATCCTGATGCATTTCATCTCCGCGCGCAGGCTGAGATGATAATCCGCATCACGATTCTTTATCCCTGGCAATGGAATGGCAACTGATTTCAGCTCACTCATCCATTGCGACATCTCTTCCCATTCTGTTGTGGACTGGTTACCCACACTTCCATCAGGATAAGATATTGTCACAAGGTATTCCTTTTTCAGGACATCGTATGTAACGGTGTGATAGATTTCGTATTCCTGAATATTTTTATCAAACCAGAGCCTGCGATTTTTTTTTACACGGATAAGAAATCTGAATCTTGTTGATGCCCCGCTCGAAACAGCATCTACGATATCAGAGGTGAAGGCATTTTCAAGAACGGCATCCAAGTTTACTGTGTCCTGATTGACTATGGCCTGCACATAATTCAGTATAGCCTTTGCCCCTTCTGCGGATTTAACATAAAGGAAAAAATTTATCATAATAAAGGAGAAAACAAGACAATCGAAGATATATTGGTGTTTCGTCTGAAAATCCATATGGGACATCCTCATCCCCCTTTGAGAATCAAAAATTCATAATTCTTTTATTAATCAATGATGGCCGATCTTTAAAGACTCATCAGTACTCTATCCCTCTTCTTGCTTCTAATCCTGATTGATAAGGATGCTTTTGCATACGCATCTCAGTGATAATATCTGCCATGTCTATTAATGTCTTGTTTGGCCTTAGCCCGGTAAGTATCATCTCGCACTGAGGGCGCTTGATGCTTAGAAGATTTATCAGATCCGGCTCTTCTATTACACCGATATTTAAGGCAGTTATCAATTCATCGAAGACAAACATGTCACATGAATCGAGGTTTATAAGTTCCCTTACGTATGCCATTTCTTCTGATATCAATCCCCTTTCCCTATCTTTTACATCCGAGGAAAGGCTATTGTCAAGAAAGCTGGTACGGTTTGGACGGCGAAATATAAGATTGGGCCCTAAATTATTTAATATGGCCATCTCCCCTGAAAACACATTTTGAGGCTTTAAAAATTGCGCCATATATACCCTTAGGCCTTGTCCCAGCGCCCTGATTGCCTGGCCTATGGCAGCAGTGGTCTTTCCCTTTCCATCGCCCCAGTAAATTTGGATTATTCCTATCCGTGGTTTTGGGTCTATTTGATTTTCATCCATTTTAAAAGTATTCTTATATGCTGATTATTTTTTTTAAAAACCATCAATATTCAACGCTGAATATTCTATCAAAATTGTGGATGCAAAGCTAATAGATTTTATTTGAGCAACCACTCATAGTTATGGGCATCCATTTTTTTCGACCATTTAGCAGTGGCTGAGCTGATCAATATCTGCTTTAAATATTGCCATCAGGGGGGATAGAAATGTCTGATGTTTTTTATGGGTCTTTTTGCCTTGTCCTTCATTCACATATCCCTTATGTATTGAATCATGATTTAATGGGAGAGGAGTGGCTGTTCGAGGCTGCTGCCGAGACTTATATCCCTTTGCTGAATATCTTCAACCGTCTTGTTCGTGAGGGGATTCATCCAAAGGTTACCATCAATATTTCGCCTGTACTCGCTGAACAATTGCACATGCCCTGTTTTCGCGAAAGGTTTAAGGAGTACTGCGACAGGAAGATAGAATATGCCGTGGGGGATGCAAAGTGTTTCAAGGAAAACGGCCAGATGGAATGGCTGGCAAAGCTTTGGAGAAAGTTCTATCACAGGACAAAGAGCCTTTTTATCGAGGATTACAAGGAGGATATTATAGGCGCCTTTAAAAAACTTCATAATGACGCATCTCTTGAACTGATCACATGCGGGGCGACACATGGGTATTTTCCAGCGCTGCTCAGGGACCGCAGTATCGATGCTCAGGTAAAGATGGCAAATAAAAGCTTTCAGCAGCTTTTCGGGTCGCATCCCTCCGGTATTTGGCTTCCGGAGTGCGGATACCGTCCCTCAGGAAATTGGAGACCGCCTCTTACAAGTTACCAGCATAAAATGCATCCTCATTACAGACAGGGCATAGAAGATATTTTAAGCCAGAACGGTTTTAAATATTTTATTATAGATCAGGCTCAATTGATAAATGGATGGCCAAAAGATATTGAATTAACGTCATTAAATACCTATTTTATCAGGGAAATTATAAATCCTGTGACAGTTTTTGTCAGGGACACGAATATATCAGAGCAGATATGGAATCATCAGATAGGCTATCCAGGTGATCCGAGTTATCTCGAGTTTCATAAAAAGCATTCCCCCGGAATGCATAGATACTGGAAAATCACAGACCGTTCTTTGGATATGGCCTATAAAAACATCTATTCCCCCCATGAGGTAAAGAAGGAGCGTATCCCCCAGCATGCCGGACATTATAAATGGCTTATCAAAAAGTCCCTGATGGAACACTTTGCAAGAAAAGGGCAGTCAAATCTTATCGTAACGGCTTTTGATTCGGAACTTTTCGGCCACTGGTGGTTTGAGGGTCCAACCTGGCTTTATCAGTTATTGAAATGGATAAATATCGATCCAGAGATAGGTCTTTCCACTTGTTCAGAGTATTTAAACAGACAGCCTGCGCAGAATCTTGTTCATTTGCCCGAATCCTCATGGGGAAGCGGATATGACAGCAGAACATGGATTAACAACAGGGTTGAATGGGTTTGGGAGAGGCTGTACTGGGCGGAGATGGAGATGGGCTATATGGCTAGGGATCTGGCTGACAGGGAGGATGATACCCTGAAAAGGATATTGAAACAGGCTGTCCGTGAGATCCTTATTCTGCAGGCATCTGACTGGGAATTCATGATTACCAACTGGAGCACAACGGATTATGCAGAAAGGCGTATAGTTGAGCATCATTCCGATTTTACACGTCTTTCAAAGATGGCCTGGTCATATGCAAGCGGAAAGGGGATAAGCTGGGAAGACAGCAAATTTATGGAAGAA
>JAFGSM010000119.1 GCA_016934595.1 bacterium
ATAATATTCGATTTCACAGATAGTCTAAAATGCGATAGAGAGCCCATAAATCTATACCAATTATCGAGTTTCCAAATTTCTGAATATTGAACTTGTTTTTAGAAGCGTTTTAGACTTTTTACGAGGCCATCAGGTTTGTTCATAATTAATAAAAAGTTAAAATCAAGAGCGGATATGTAGTTGCAAGAGTTATCTGAAGCCCCAATCGAGCTGTAGAGGGCGGCAAAGAAGCGATTTTACGAAAAGGAAGGATAGTCTTCAGACTTTTAAGAAAGGATAAATATATCAAAGGAGGTTTTTTATGGTTACCGCAATTGTCCTCATTACGGTTCAAAGGGATAAGGTCAATGAGATAGCTGAGAACCTATCATCTATAGATGGGGTATCCGAGGTATACTCCGTGGCAGGCAGATACGATCTTGTGGCCATTATAAGGGTTCCCAATAATGAAGGTCTATCGGAATTAGTGACCCATCATATGCTTAAAGTGGAGGGCATTATTAAGTCGGAGACTTTGATTGCGTTTCGTGTATATTCCCGTCATGATCTTGAGAGTATGTTTTCGATCGGCTTGGCGGAGTCTTAATATTAATGAATGATCGAAACGGTATTTTCGTCGTTTATGAGATCATCTGCTATTTTAGACTATTTCGACAGTAATGAATTTAAATATAATATAAATACGTCACGAGATATTAAATCATCAGTTACTGCTCAATATGTTATGGGGAAAATAGGCTCCTAATTTTAAAGGGCTTATGATGACAGCAAAGTGTAATTAATTATCTGAAAAACTATAGTTTTTGAGCAGTTACCTTGTAACCCCCATGATCTATTGATCGCAACGAAGGATGAAAATGAATAAAAACAAAGTATTGTTCGATCATTTTCATATAAGCTGCTCAATATCCTGTGGAAACAGTAACTCATTGGCATTTAGAAGTATGGTTTCCCATAACATATCGAGCAGTTATTGAGAACTTAAATCATAACTTCTAAGGAAAGGCTATAGTCCGCCAGGAAATCATGTCTTTAAAGGGCTGTAGGCCGCTGAAGGTCATGAAAAAAGGATCATGAAAATGGGATCTGCTTCAGGGACAAAACTTCGTTTTATGGGGGCTTCACAGAACGTGACAGGATCCTGTTATCTTCTTGATGCATCCGGACGCCGGCTTTTGATTGATTGCGGGCTTTATCAGGAACGGGATCTTATAGACCGCAACTGGGCGCCATTTTTATTTGATCCGAGGGGCATAGATGCCGTGCTCCTGTCGCATGGCCATCTGGACCATTGCGGACTGTTGCCGAAACTGGTCAAGGATGGGTTCAGGGGGAAGATATATTGCACGTCCGCCACCACTGATATTGCAAAGATTGTTTTGCTCGACTCCGCAAAGCTTCAGGCTGAGGATGCTGGTTTCAAAAAAAAGCGCCATGAAAGGGAGGGGAGGGAAGGGCCGCATCCTGAGGTTCCGCTTTATACCCAAATAGATGTCCAGGCATGCTTCCCGCTTTTTTCAACCGTTCAATATGGCGAGCCTTTTAAGATTGAAGACGGAATATATGCCTCATTTCACGATGCAGGGCATATACTTGGGGCTTCTATGATTAAAATCCATCTGCATGATGGAGGCCCAGGGCAAAGGTCGATCTTATTCTCGGGGGACGTAGGGAGAAAAAATACGCCGATACTAAGAGACCCATCCGTATTTGAAGAAGCAGATTACATTATTACCGAATCCACTTATGGGGATCGCCTTCATAAGGATAATGCGACTATACCAGATGACTTGGCTAATATTGTCAATCGGGCGTATTCGGCAGGCGGGAATGTCGTAATCCCCAGTTTTGCCGTTGAGCGCACACAGGAGCTGCTCTATTATTTGAATAAATTGCTCCGTGAGGATAAGATCCCCCATCTCCTTGTATTTCTTGACAGCCCTATGGCTGTCCGTGTTACTGGAATTTTTGAACGGCACCAGTATCTTTTCGATAAAGAGACCCTGGAAATGATGCGCAGGGGCGAACATCTATGTGATTTTCCCGGACTTGTGATATGCAGGACAATAGAGGAGTCAAAGGCGATAAATAACATAAAAGGTACCGTTATAATTATTGCAGGCTCAGGCATGTGCACAGGTGGCAGGATCAAACATCATTTGATAAACAACATCGGCAGGGCTGAAAGCGCCATCCTTTTTGTAGGATTTCAGGCAAGGGAGACACTGGGACGAAGCATCATCGAAGGGGAAAGGCAGGTACGCATCCTGGGCCGGCAATGGAGGGTTGAGGCACAAATCGAGAAGATAGACGGATTTTCCGCCCATGCAGACCGTGATGAGCTTACAGGGTGGCTGTCAAATCTGAAGAGCCCTCCCGAACATGTGTTTGTGACTCACGGCGAGCCCGATGCAGCCAATGGATTTTCTTTCTGGCTGAGAGAGAAGAAGGGCTGGGACGTGTCCGTTCCTTCTTATCTTGAAGAGGCGGAACTTTTTTGTAAACATGCCTAATATTTTTATCCGGAGGCGTATATGAGAATACACGCATCGGGAACATCATCAAGGACATACGGATACTGATCAGGGGGACGGGCAAGATTTCGTCCTGGAAAAGGCCAAGGCATCGGATGGGCTGATTCGAAAATTGAACTCCCTTTTGATTTATATGAAAATGATCGAACAATACTTTGTTTTTATTCATTTTCACGCTTAGTTGTGACTGTAAGGTCATGGGGGGTTACTATGAAAATTCGGAATGTCAGTACAAAATTTTATCAATAATTATATTACTCTACTTTTGCACTTTTTTAAAATAAGCTATATTTTTCAATAAGATAATCGATCAAGCAAAACAACATGATTTATCAATGTATTCATAATGTTACACAAAAATTGCAAAAGTAGAGATATTAAAGATTAAAGGCATATCCTATATAGAAAGGGGTTATGGTCGCTCCGCCCCATCACATGATCGAACAATTTTTGGATCAGGAAGGGTAAATGGATGAGGCCCCGGCAGAGATGCCTCGCTTGATTTTTTATAATAAAACCGTTTATCGGATAGACCCTATATGATCTTTTGCATACGCTAGCGCCCTGCGCAGATATTCCTCATTAATAGCTGCAGAAGGGGAGGGTGTCTCAAATATCCGCTTCGGAATCCTGATACCATCCAGGGAAAAACCCTCGCGCGTCTTGAA
>JAFGSM010000120.1 GCA_016934595.1 bacterium
AATTATATGCCATATTTATTACATTATTTTTATTTTAAGGAGAATATTTATGACAGTAAGGGGTTTTCTATTGTCAATTATTCTATTAAAAACAAATATTTTTAAAGAAAGCGAGGTGAGGGCATAAAATTACATAAAATATTTTAATGCAATCGAGCATTTTTTATAAACACAATATTAAAATAAAAGGAGAAGGTTTAGTCATGAAATCAGGGTTTTGGAGATGTTTATCATTAGTTACAGTTATTTGTTTATTATTCAGTTTTTTCGCTATTAATCATTGTGTTGCTCAGATTATAGATCCCACCTTAGTTGATCCGACTTTGGTCGATCCAACCTTGGTCGATCCAACCTTGGTCGATCCAACCGCAGCAGTTGAGTGGTTAACCGGTTTGGAACTGTTCGGAGGCGGCCTGTACGGCGGACTCTATGGCGGCCTGTATGGTGGAGGACTCTATGGCGGCCTGTATGGTGGACTGTATGGTGGAGGACTTTATGGCGGCCTGTATGGCGGCCTGTATGGAGGAGGACTCTATGGCGGCCTGTATGGAGGCCTGTATGGAGGCCTGTATGGAGGCCTGTATGGAGGCCTGTATGGAGGAGGACTCTATGGCGGGCTGTACGGAGGAGGACTCTATGGCGGGCTGTATGGAGGAGGACTCTATGGCGGCCTGTACGGAGGAGGACTCTATGGCGGATGGTACTAATTAATCATCAAAACAAAAATTGCTATAACTCGATGTTCAAGTTTCTTAAACACTAAAGAGCTAACTAATTGATTCTATTGGTTATTAGGTATTTTAATGTTCCCAATAAAATCAATGATTTAATAAAACACTCTTTCAGAGGAAGCGTAACCGTTCACCCAATATCAGTTTACAGGCTATTGGGAACGCTGCGAGGCAATCTGTATTTTAGATTGCCTCGCAGCCTTTTGATTCCACCAATGAAGAAAAAGATATAGAGTTTCATACATTGTTTGACATCCCTCCCCTTTTTGGAGTACATTAGAGTTCGCAAAAATTCAGTATCACAAATGATCTCTTACCTTAAAAACAATATTTCCGGATTATGATATCAAGCCTTATAAACCTCTTTAAGGGAGAGTATCCCAAGCTATTGACTGTGCTCGTGGCAATGCTCCCAATAGCCGAATTGCGGGGCGCTATCCCGCTGGCTCTAAGCCTGAAATTATCGGTTGCAAATGCATATTTGCTCTCGGTGGCAGGGAATCTCATACCAATACTCCCAGTACTTCTTCTCCTTGAACCCGTCTCAAAACACCTGAGAAAGATAGACGCCTTTGACCATTTCTTTAATTGGCTTTTCAACAGAACACGGAACAGGAGCGCGCTTATAGAACGTCTTGAACTCATAGGTCTTGTCCTTTTTGTGGCGGTGCCCCTTCCAATGACAGGTGCATGGACAGGAGCGGTGGCTGCCTTTCTCTTCCGTTTCAGGGTGAGAAATGCTTTCCTGGCCATCGTTTTTGGGGTTCTATTGGCAGGTATCGTGGTGACGCTTACCTGCCTTGGTTTCATCCGCCTTGTTCCCTTTTTTCTATCAAGATGACATTAATCTCTTGATTGATAAATCTCTTGAAGTACCCCCCATGATCTTACAGCCACAACGAAGCATGAAAATGAATAAAAACAGAGTATTGTTCGATCATTTTCATATAAACTGCTCAATATTTTATGAAACTGGGCATTATAAAAAGAGTCTATGGCTCATATCCATAGGATGTTGAGATTTTACCTCTTGATTAATAAAAAGCCCGCAATCCAATCTTTATTTTTTATGATTAGAATGCGGGCATTAATTTTTTCTATACAAACTAATAAATTCTACCTTAAAGATACCTGCCCATTTTACATATTCTTATATTGCATCAATTAAATTATCGGAGCCATAGCTGCCGGCCATAAAGCTCCTACTCCAGGAGCTCCGCCTGTCGCAGGAGCAGAAGGCAACATAACCGCTGTAGGCCAAAATCCGGCCCCGCCTCCGACCCCGGCAAATGGAGCAATCATAAGAGGAGTTATTGCTCCGCCGCCTCCTATACCAGGTGCGATACTAGGAGTTGGCGCTACCATGGCCGCAGGGAATATAGTTGCAGCGCCAATCGTTGAAATGGAAGGTAACATAACCGCTGTAGGCCAAAATCCGGCCCCGCCTCCGACCCCGGCAAATGGAGCAATCATAAGAGGAGTTATTGTGAATCCGCCACCTCCACCGATTCCAGGTGCAACCGAAGGAACAGGCGCAGTCATGATAGGTGTTATTGCCACGCCACCGCCTATACCAGGAGCAAGCGCGGGAGCAGGCGCCAACATAGCAGTTGGAAATGCCGCCCCACCTGCCACAGTAGGTGTTGGTATGAGACCGCTAATAGATGAAGCCCAAAACGGGCCCCCGATTCCAGTCTGAATCCATAAAGGAACGCCGACCCCGGTCTGAAACCAAGTAGGACCGATTGATGTCACTCCAAAGGTAGAGGCGGTTAGCCACCATTGCGCATTGCTGTAAGTAGAAATAAATCCCAGAACCGTTACAATAACAAAGCTGATTAAAATTGCTTTCAAAAACTTGGTTTTCATAATTTGATTCTCCTTCAATACTCTTTTATTAAAACTGAATGCTAAAATAAAACGCCCATGAATCTTCGATTCACAAAGGGGAATGAAAATACCCAGAAGGGATTTTCAGACGAAATATCTTCACAGCAAAATATAGGACCATCTCACCTCCTTTTTTGATCTTCTTTTCGTCCCCAAGGGGATGATATAAATTAGACAAGAAATTTCATTTTCGTTTCCTCCCCCATCTTCCCAGCGGCATTTGATATTTTGCACGGTCATGACCTGAAAATTTGAATTTTTATATCTCTATAGGATGAGACGTACCACAGGATTAGAAGATTAAATAAGCAGGAACAATCAGATATGTTAATTAATTATCAATATGTTGGATTGCCGATACTACCTTATAAAATAACCCTTTTTGTTCATTTTAATACTTTGTATCAGCCGGGATGGCCATGAGCGTTTACAATATATATATATAATATAATTATATAATTTCCTTCTAAAATGTCAATAGATCATTTTGATAAGATGATCATAATAATATTATAATATAAACAAATAATTAAATTGATCTAAACTTAGCGCCCCCCTGGCAGACTGAAACAAGACTGGCTAAAAACCCGAATAGAAGAAATGAAACGCCCATGAATCTTCGATTCACAAAGGGCTCGGAAATGCCATTACCCTGTCAATACATCGTTCCCCTGTAATGGCCATTATAAGGCGGTCAAGGCCCATGGCAATCCCTGCGCAAGGAGGCAAAAGGCCCTGCTCTAAGGTATATAGAAATTTAACGTCCACAGGGTGAGGGTCTTTTCCCATATCTTCCCTTCGCTTCTGCGCCTTGGCAAAACGATCCCTTTGTTCATGAGGGTCTGTCAGCTCTGAAAATGCATTTGCCACTTCAAGGCCGGCAAGATAAATCTCAAACCTTTCACATAAATGAGGCGCACAAGGTTTTAGTCTTGCCAGGCTGGCTACCGGAGCAGGAAAGTCGTAAAGTATTGCAGCAGACGCTAATGAAATAATGGGTTCAATCTTATCAACAAGATCCAAAAAAAATCTTTCTTCGTTCCAGCATTGGGATGGAATCCAGCCTGCATGGGTTTGAAAAAGCTCGTCAACTGTGTGTCTTGGAAATGGGCCCGGGGCAAAATCCAAACGTCCTAAACCCTGATCCCTGGCAACCTGTGCGGCATCCCTGATCAATGCCTCGGCTTCATCCATTAAATACCAGTAATCAACGCCTGTGTGATACCATTCAAGAAGGCTGAATTCAGGATTGTGAAGCTTTCCCTGTTCACCTTTTCTGAATGCCCTTGTAAATTGAAATATCTTCTGCATACCCATACCCAGAAGCCTTTTCATCTGGAGCTCAGGGGATGTGGCGAGATACATCCCGCCTTCTACGGACATTGCGTCTATATACGGATCGATCCCTGGAGACGGCACCACTACAGGGGTTTCCACCTCAATATAATCCCGAAGGGCAAAAAATCTTCTTATATTTTTGTATATCGAGTCTCTTAATTTTAGTATATGCAGGAGATGTTCTTTTTCAAGGAGCGAAGCGCTGGGGGGGTGCCGTTCAGCAGGCAACGAAGATGTCACTTTTTGACCCGTTCTGTATATTGGCCCGTCCTTGTATCCACTAATATCCATTCCCCTTCGTTTATAAATATCGGGACACTGATCTTGGCGCCGGTATGCATTATAGCAGGCTTGTTTGCGCCGGAAACGGTATCGCCCTTTACGCCGGGTTCTGTCTTTACTACCTGAAGCTCCACAAAGTTTGGCAGATTTATTCCTATAGACTGACCTTTATAAAGGAGAACCTCTACCTTAAGGTTTTCTACCAGATAGTCCTTCGCATCGCCGAGATGATCTTTGTCTATCTCTATCTGTTCATAGGTTTCTGTGTCCATAAAATGATAGACATTATCCGAGCTGTAAAGAAACTGCATGGGATGTTCCTCAAGTGAGGCAGGCTCAATCTTCTCCCCAGATCTAAAGGTCCTGTCCAAAACGTTTCCGGTGATCATATTCTTGAGTTTTGTCCTGGTAAAGGCCACTCCTTTGCCGGGTTTTACAAACTGAAAATCTATAACTATATATGGGTCTCCATCCAGTTGTATTTTCAAATTCTTCCTAATATCCGAAGTCTCATACATATTTCTGCCTCCATAAAGTCAAATCCCTTTAATCAAATCTGCAAAGCATGGTCTGTTATTGTATCCCATTGTCTTGAGAGTAGATTCTATTTTTCATTCTTCGTGGCGCACCAAAGAGCCCTGTGGGTTTGCCTAAAGAATATCATTTAAACTTTTCCATCTGCTCTTTTGCCATCTCAGCCTGTTCGGATTCGGGATAATGCTGAATCAACGATTTTAGAATGATATTGGCCTCATCCTTTTTGTTAAGCTTCTGAAAAGATAATGCCTGTTTAAAGAGCGCTGATGGAACTTTATCACCTGATGGATAATTCTTTTTTACCTTTTCATATTCAAGGATCGCCTGTTCATACTGATTTTTTCTATAGTAACACTCTCCTATCCAAAAAGTGGCGTTGTCGGAAAACTTTCCTTTTGGAAATTTGTCAAGAAATGCGCTGAATATCTCCCTTGCTGTATCAAACTCCCCCTTTTTGAATGTTTCATATGCAAGATTATAGAAGGTCTCCTCATCCATATCCTCCCATGTTTTTCCAGACGGAATGGATGATATGCCCTGGGGTGATGGTATGCCTTTCCTGGGATCAGGAACGGCTTCAAATCTCTTTGACATAGACTTTACAAGCTCATCCATTCTGTCAAGCCTCATCCTGATCCCTTCATTTTCCCTGGAGTTTTCTTTCAGAGACCTGTCAATAAGCTGGCGATAATCTTCCAGTTTAGCCTCCAATGTCAAAAGCTGTTCACGGTCATTCTGCAATTGAATCGATATATCGGCAAGACTTTTCTTTAATGCCTGCAGCTCGAAGTCATGACCCGAATCTTTGGCCTCGAGCTGCTTGATTGCCTCCCCCTGGCCTTCAATCAATTTGGCATGATTGAGGATCTTCTGATTTGCAAAGGTTATATCCTGCATTGTGGCGCATCCAAAATAGAAAAACGGAGCAAATAAAGTCAATGCAATGGATATTAATCTTAAAAAGTCGATGCCTTTATAGCGGCCTTTCATCGAAGCCCTTTCTTATAATTAATCAGATTAATCAGATAAAATGATGATATGCCCCCTTCTGTTTTTTGCCCAAGCATCTTCATTATGCCTCGGATCTATAGGCATTTCCTCTCCGTAGGAGATAGTACCGATATTTCGGCCTGGGATACCCAAAGATACCAAATAATTTTTTATGCTGGCAGCCCTTCTTTCGCCTAATGCCAGGTTATATTCCTTTGTGCCCCGTTCATCGCAATGGCCTTCCACCTGGATCTTCCGATTTGGAAACCTCTTCTTTAAAATTTCGGCATTTTCAGCCAGTATTCTTCTTGCGTCAGGGGTCAGGTCATGCTTATCAAAATCAAAATAACAATCCTTTAGCAGATCTGTTTCAATAAATTCACCTTCTATCCCAGGATATTCCTTCTTCTTGATACTCGCATCCAGATCTGTGATATCCATCTCAGAACCCTCAATGGCTTCTTCAGATTTTTTCTTAGTCACTTCCTCTACAGGAGGCAATGTAGCCCCCCCCCCCTGCTTTACAGTCTTTGCACAACCTCCTATCAAAAGCAAACTCAAACCCGCTAAAAAGATGACCCTTAGATGACACTTTCTGTTTAAAGACATCTTGACCCCTCCTCCTACGTTAGTTTTATGGTTAATAATTACAGCGCCTGATAAGCGCCTTTTACATACTGTCCAATAATGCCTGTTTTTTTTGCAGACCCTGCTTTATGACAAAGCTTGAATATTTTACATAAAAGGGATTTCGTTTTCAATATACAGTAATGCTCACCATTATATAAACTTATAATTTTTTAAGATTATTAGAATGCGATTATATTACCGATTATATCAAATAGGGAGACCATGCAGGACCCGTTTCCTGAAATTTTGAAAACGTAACTCGCCTTACGTTTGCCCCGTTCGCATTCATACAATATATATTTGATATGCCCCTTCTGTCGGAACTAAAGGCTATAAAACGGCCATCAGGCGACCATGTCGGGTCTTCATTGTTACCGGCATTCTGTGTCAACCTCTGGATATTCCTCCCATCTGGATTACAGACAAATATGTCAAAATTTCCATTAATCATACTGCAAAATGCTATTTTGTCACCAACCGGAGACCATGCGGGCGAGGCATTATATTTACCTTCAAATGTAATGCGTGTCAGGCCCTTTCCATTCGATCCTATAGTATAAATCTGAGGGTTTCCGGAGCGATCCGATACAAACGCCAGCTTCTGACCATCCGGAGACCATACAGGGGATGCCTCGTTTCCGCCGCCTGATGTAAGAAACAACGGATTCGCCGCTCCGATCGAATTAACAATTGCGATCCTTGACCTGTCGCCATCCCGAATCATAAGGGCTATCTTTGTTCCATCAGGAGACCAGGCTGGCGCTCCGTTAACACCGACACGGGATGATGCGATCCTGAAATTTTTTCTTTCCATATTATATACATAAAGATCGGGGTTCCTCTTTCTGAAACATGTGTAAGCGATATTTTTTCCATCAGGAGACCATGCAGGAGAAAGGCATATGGAATCGTGATTTGTAAGCCTGGTTATCCCGTTGCCATCAAAATCAATTACATAAACCTCCTTTGACTTTCCATTATTCAATATAAAGGCGATTTTTGTATGTGATACGCCTACCTGCCCTGTCAAATGAAAGGTAATCTCATCCGCCATCCTGTGTGACATATTCCTCAGATCAGCCAAGGGAGCCCTGTATCTGAGGCCCGTCACAAAAGACTGTTCTACAAGATCGAAAAGCCTGAAATGTGCATCCACATTCTCACCAGCCAGAGTTATCCCTCCGCTCACAAGGGCCTCCTGAGGCATTCCGCTCCATAGTGCGAGGTCTATGGCTTTCGGGTTCTTCAGCCCTGCCATCGCGCCGGGGGGAAATCCTTTAATATCCGTCACGCTAAAGAATCCTGAAATCTCTAAATCGTTTATCAGGATGGATTCCACCTGCATCGCAATACCCTGGCTTGCGCCTCCCGAGAATGTGAAAGGGGCGACAGCAACCGGAAACGGAACCAATACAGGGCCATATATATCTATCCTTATGCGGCCAAATGCAATGGTCTGTAAAAGGCATAATACAATACAAAATATGATAATTCTACTACACCATCTCATTAGAGTAAAACCTGATCTCAAATTCCACATTTTTCCAATCCATAGGCGGGTGCGGGAAAGGCGCTGCCTTCTTTATGGCCCTGATGGCGGATTCGTCAAACTTATTAAAACCGGACGGCTTTATCAGCCTTATGTCATCCAATTCCCCATCCGGTTTAATACGGAGAATCACAATGGCCTCAAGGACACCCATCTCCGTCAACAATGCTTTTGGTATAGACCAGTTTGCCTTTATTTTTTCATCGATCTTTGCTGCATAGAACTGCTTCTGACGTTCCACAAAATCCTCTGATAAAAGAGGCCTTTCAGTTTCTTCCTTTTTGGCCAGCGTCTTCTTTATTTCCTCGATGGCCCGGTCGACCTTTTTGGCATCATTCTCAACAGGATCTGCATTCTTTGCCTGCGGCTTTTTCTCTATTTCCTTTTTTGCGACATCCTTTTCCTCTTTTTTTTTCTCTTCTTTTTTCTTTTCCACAGGCACTCCCTTTTTAGGTTCAGGGGGCTCAGGAGGCTCAAACTTTTTGACTGCCTTGGGTTCAGGCTTTGGCTCCGGCTTTGGTTTCGGCTCTTGCTTAGGTTTTGGCGGAGGAACAGGTTTGACCTCCTTTGGAGCCGCCTCCTTCACAACCGGTTTTGACGAAGATTCAGCCAGATCAATCAGATGAACCGGATAAAGCACTCTATGATTCTCGGTTCTATTTTTCAAAAAAATCTCACTGCAGATAATGCCTATAATATGTATGCATAAAGACAAAACTAATGTTCTTTTAAAAATGTTCATAAGCACAAAAGCCGACTGCTTGATATATACTTTACATAGTATATTTCATGATTGTCAGCAGAATATGGGTTAATTATTAAGCCTCCCCGAGAAGATAATGCCCTAATGATTTCAGTTTAGCCGAAGTAATAATTATTTTCAAGAATTTTTAAACAGTTTTTGAACAGCTCGACTTTCAATGTCATTAAGTTTAAGTTAGGCTTAATAAACGTAAAGTAAATGTGTTTTTACCCATACGAGGTTTTTTATTCTGATTTTATGGCAATTGACAGGGGTTTATTTATGTGATAATTTTTTGTAAATTTTCCTACATAAATATCTTAAATAAAAATGCTTAAAGGGTTTTTTTAAACAACAAGGAGGGAAAAATGTTATCCATAAAAAAGATCCTTGTACCAACAGACGGTTCGGATTATTCCTATAACTCGCTGCGCTATACCAGTTCTTTTGCAAAAGAATACAATGTAAAAGTCTATATCATGACCGTCATAGAGATACACCACAGCATCTATGATGTATATGCAGATGAAATCACAATGGACATGCAGGAATCTAAAATTGCCTCTTTGGTAAATCAAAGGCTCGACGAAACCGAAAAAAAGGCGATTGAGCTGGGCATAAAAGATATCGTCAAAATAATCCGCTTCGGCAGTCCATATAATGAGATCATAAATATAGCAAAAGAAGAAAATATAGATCTGATTGTTATGGGCACGCATGGACGATCAGGTATTGCCCATTTTCTGATAGGAAGCGTCACTGAAAAGGTTATTCGTACAGCGCCATGCCCTGTTCTGGTTGTCAGGCCTTCTGTGCACGGGATGATAAGCGATTTAAAAACAGGGGATAAAAAACTTGACGGGGATTAGTTTTAATGGTCAAGGATCAATCTAAGGGTTGAATTGTGATACGCAAGATGAATACTTGATCATCCTGGTCTTTTATCCTTAGATTTGTGCCATCCTTTATACCTGCAGGAATCTTTATTTTATATCTTCTGACGCCTTCATGCGACTTGAATGTCACTTGCTTGACAGCGCCATAATCAGCTTCGGAAGGCGTAATCTCCAGATTAACATCAGGGGACCTTTTGTCCTCCAAAGTCGGTTTTCCTCCAACGGAGTCCCAAAATCCTTTTACCTGATTTACAGTGTTGATAAGACCTGTCTTGAATCTATCCTTCAGGGTTTTAAACATATAGGAAAGGCCAGGATGTTTATCTCCAAAATTAACCATGCCGTCACGTCTACTGAAACCAATAGGCGATATTCCCCAGAATCCAAAAAATATACCCCCTAAAATAAATCCGCCAGATAAGATTTGTCTTATGAATCTCTCATCCATTTTGACTTCGCCGCCTCTAGCCATCTGTTCAAAAACATCCCTTGCGCCTGGATTTCCAAAAATATCGTTCAAAATATCATTATATCCATATCTTTCAAACCCTTCCCCTGCATTTTTGAACCTTTCAGACTGTAACAGATAATGGTCGAATTCCTTTCTCTTAACCGGATCAATAAGCACCCCATATGCCTCTGTGATCTTTTTAAATTGTTCCAATGCAACCTTGTCGCCTTGATTGCGGTCAGGATGAAACATGAACGCCTTTTTTCTGAAAGCAGATTTTATCTGTCTTTCGTCAGCATTGCGATTTATCCCTAGAATCTGATAATAATCATCGTGCATATACATCTCATCGCTTGAAATGCGATCAAATTAGCGCCCTTCGGGCGGACTTTGTTAAACCTGCCCGAAAACCCGCATGAAAAAAATGAAAATTCCTATGCGATCAAGTTATCT
>JAFGSM010000121.1 GCA_016934595.1 bacterium
GCCTTATAAATTAAAGGGCCCGGCAACTGACAATTTTTGTCAATTTCTAAATCGAATCCCCCATAAGGATATGAAACACCCTTGAATCTTCGATTCGCAAAGGGAAATGAAAATACACAAAGGAAATTTTCGGATAAAAATGACCCTATTAATGTAAAAAAAATGGCCAAATAATTTGTTATTATAGTGATTAATTTGAAATAAATTGGAATGATGAAATACGTATTTCATGTATGTTTGCCGCGCTAAAGACCCATGCCTGTTTAAAATAGATTAAAATGAATGTGACAAAAATTGTCATATATCCACAAAAAATGTCATATGCACTGAAACTTTATATAAAATTTTATATAAAAGCAATCAAAAAACCTTTTCAGAAAACAAGGTTCAAACCCAGATTAAATTGATAAGACTTATAGTCGTAAGCATCCGAGTCTTCAACGCTGCATTCCCTTGTCAGGTTCTGATATGAAACCTGGGCGCTAATCCAGTCCAGAAATTTATAGCCAAGGCCCAGATCAAACTGCCATATCTGGTCATTGCGGGGCACATTAGTGTAATCCGAGTAATCATATTTTATCTTTAAGGAGGTAGATACCTTATATGTAAGGCTGTGATTTAAACCGAACTGTATTCCATTCGAATAGTAATACCTGGCCTCCTGTCCGTCACTCGTTTTATAAGTGGAATCCGAAATGCTTCTTTCAAGGTCAAGGCGGAAAGAGGTAAAATCCGTGAATCTGTGCGTCAAATCTATCGCCACCTTCCATGTCTCAGGGGAGCCTGTTCCCTGATCCTTCCCTATATACTCTTTCCACTGATATCCGGCCTTAACAGCCCCTTCCAGCTTGGCTGTCGCATCCCACTCAAGACCTGTCAACAGGCTGTGTGCCCTGGAATCATCGTTTTCAGCCCTTTGCTTATTTATATATTCACTCTTTGCATATCCATATTCAAACAAGATGCCCGTCCTGGTAAATGGCTTGATGCTTGCCTTTGCTGAAATCCCCTTTACATCCCTGTCCCTTTGTTGCGCAAGATCAAAATCGTCGTATCTATAATTAGCAAGTTTAGGATATATGCCGAATCCCAGCCTGTCTCTGACGTTCAGTTTAAAACCCAGATTGAGGTTTCCTTCCTTGCGGTTTTCCGATTCTTCCTCAGCAGTGGCAGGCTCTGTTGTCCTTCTGTAAGTATACTTTCCATCAAGGTCAAAATCATAGCCGGATTTTCCAAACATAAAATCATATTCTGTATCAAGACGATAAAAATTCCTGTCCTGGATATCTTCCTTGTCATAATTGCGGATATCATAAAGATAGCTCAATTTAAAATTATATTGTGTTTTTTTCCAATCGCATCTTATCCCTGGCGTAAAAACCCTGTAACCGCTGGATACTTCCTCGCCCCTGCGGTCAAGGGATACGTTGCTGCTGTAACCCTCTCTAACGGAGAAAAACGGGTGGATCTCTACCGAGCCGAAGTGTATATTGCCGACTGCGAAAACAGGCCCAGGCATTGCCTGGCTTAAAATCAACGGCAAAAGTAATATACACGCATAAAACAGCCCTTTTTTATAATTAAACTCTAACGGCCAAACATACATTGGCCACCCCCATGAATTAAAATGTTTTTCCATGGCAGAATCCTGCAATGCATCGTTTAACACGGATGCCTATCCTTTCTTTGATAGAAAATAACCGCTATTTTCATCCTTAATGGCGACCCTAAAGGGTACATGCTAATTTGCTTCATAGATATTTAAAAGATGATCCTTGCCCTGTAGCGAATCTTCTCTTCGGCCTTTGGCGCGACAGAGATATTGAAAACAAGCGTGCGCGCATCATCCTTCTCCCACTGGTGCGAACTCTCCATTATCTCCCAGTCGCCCGGCACGGGTTCCATAACGACTATCCATGCCGTTTCTGTCTTCTGATTCCTTATTGTTATCTCCCATGTCAACTCAATAATATCCGATGATATCTTTCTCCAATCCGTCTGTTTCCTTTCTGCTACGAGGTCAAATGAGTAGCCCATCCTTATCTTGACCTTTTCGTCTTCAGGGACATGGCGAATCATATCCTCTCCCAGGAATTGAACCCTTGCCTCTGAATCCTTTTTATAAACCCTTACCGTTCCTTCAGGAAATGGGACGCCCAGGTTATACATCCTCTTATTTTCAAGCTCCAGATAAACCCCTACCCTCTGTGACCTCTCTATATTAGTGTATCTTTGACCATAAAAACGTTCATTGCCGTAATACCGAAGCTCTTTCTTGATAGGAACCCGCTCTGCATTAAAAAGGCTGACCTGTTTTGTTTGGTTATCCTTTAATATCATATCTCCAGGGAGATTATACAAATGATATTCAGAGATCGCTTCTTCTGGCAAGTCTTCGGATAAAGCGCCCCTGGCATCGGCCTTTTTCATCCTTATCATCCTTTGTTCGCCTGCCCTGCCTATATCGCCGGCAATCAACTGAACGGCTGCATTTTTATAAGATATGCCAGTATTGTTTTTGATAGTCACCCATGCTGATATATCCCCCCTGGTCTCCTCCGGATTTAACAATATGGTATAATCAGCGTCCCAGTCAACACCTCCGGTAAGGTATGAGACCTCAACCGGATGTTTTCCGGCATCCTGGGCATTGATCTTCCAGACCAATGCAGGCCTGTTCACCAATCCTTCAGGAATTTTTGACAAAACCACCCTGCCGGGGTGCCCGATATGTATCTCCCCTCCAATAAGGTAAACAGGCCCTTGATTATTGCTGATAAGCTCGGCGTCCAATACCCTGTCTTCCCCTGTTTCCTTATCCCTGTCAATAAGTTTTACCTTGCATCCCACATATCTATCCATCAAATTCTGAGGGGTGATGAGATCATACTCATAGCCCTGTTCAAGAAAATGAATCCCGGCCTCGCTGTTCAGGGATCTTGCGTTTACTGAAGCGGGCTTTATCTGAGCGGAGATATCCATGAATCTTAACATAGAAATTCCTGAGGGCAGGTCTGCCTCCCTTGTTTCCCTGACAAGCGCCAAATTGCTGTTATATATGCTAAGCGCAATGTTGATCTGGTCTTCCGCAGTGGTTTCATTTACAGGCAGGGCCTCAGAATATACGGAAACAGGTATTAACAGGATAATAAATAAATATATGAGAGCACGAAGACTGCTTTTTGTTCCTAATGCACATGGATGTTTCATCTTGATCCCTCCCCTTTGTTATTTTTAAAATAGCCACTGAAAACTATGCGCATTTTATAACGAACACGGCAATTTGTAAATAGAAATCAATGGTACTTTATCTATCGTCACGGAAAAATCAGGGGTACAATTATAATAAATAGACCAAATTACGGGCTTAAAAACCCCTTGCCTAGACAATATTATTAAATAATCATAATCTTTATCATTAAAATCAAAATCATCTCTTAATTCGTTAATATTCTGGAGGTACCTAAAATGTGGCAGGTTGGGCGGCCAGACATATATCCTGGATCTTAAGGGAAGATTTTTGTTCATGTAATTCAAAAAATATCCATTCACGGCATCAAGCCAGTAAGTGGTCTCCATTCCCCTCTCAAAAGCCCCTCTAACCCCGCCTATACACTCATTATAATATGCCAATTCATATGGATGTATGGCAAACAATTGCATGAGAGGGGAGATGAGAAACAGAGCAAACATCAAGAGCCAAAGATTTTGATGCAGAAAATACAGCCTTGAGGCAAACCTCAGCCTCTTAAGCCAGCTATCAATTATATCAACCAGCCATTTGAATCCAACTCCACTTATCCCTGCAAGGAATGGGAAAACCGATAAAAACTGCCGCACTCCGTCATAGCAATTGGCAGAAGGAAGCATCAATACGCCAAACAACGCCAAAACGTTCAGCAAAAACAAGACAAGCAGCCTATCCTTAAATCTGTTCTTTATCATATATACAATCCCAGCGAATATTGTTATCAATAAAGATGCAGGGATTGTTATCAATGCCATGACTAAAGGCATATGCCAGGGTTTAGTATAATTATATACCGTTCCAAAATAATATTTGGCGATCAGTATGATCTTGCCGTGGCTAAGGCCAAGGAGGATATGATTCTCCAGTATCCTTTTTATGGGATCATGCCAGAAAGTCGGATTCAAGGCGATCATCAAGGCAGGACTGATAAAAATAGCCATCAATCCTATATATAAGTAGGCCTTTGGGCTTTTCTTATTATATAAAATGTCGTATATGCCATACAGAAATAAGGGTATCGGTATAATAAGGGCGGTGAACTTGGTTATAAGGGCGAATCCATAAATAATGGCAAGGATTGTTTTATATCTTTTTGAGGAGAGGGCCTTCCAAAAAAAGGACACTGACAAAAACCACATTGCGGCAAGCGGCATATCAGATGCGGCTATATGCGCATGCCCGAACACCCTTGGCATAAGCAAAATGGAGAATGATGCAAAAAGCCCCGCCATCCTTCCATAATCTCTGGATATCAACAGAAACAGAAAAGCGGCGATCAATGAAAAGAGAAAGGCGGAGGATAATCTGTAACAAATGACATCGCCAAAGAAACGGTTGAAAAGTAGCCAAAACACCGCAGGGATATACCGGCAAAGCGGGGGATGATTATTAGGATAAATACCGTTCTGTGTCTCTGCTGTTGGAGGCGCCCAGTATTCATCCAAGAATTCCCTTGAGAATATCCGTTTAATATCGCCTCTGCTTATGTGGTTGATAACCTCCTTTCCGAATTCTACAATCAGATCAGCGCCGTAAAAATAACCAATAGGCTCATCCCAGGTAATGCCTATATCTTTTATTGTTGCGGCTGTAATGAAAAAACAGCAAAAAAAGATCAAGATCGCCACTGCCGGGTCTGACTTCAGATATTTATCCTTACACACATTCATAAAAATAGAAAACAAATTGAGCATTTACACATCTTTTTAATTTTGACATAATACTTCCTATTACCTTAAAATCAAACGTCCCTCTACTTTTGCACTTTTTGTGTAACCTTATGAA
>JAFGSM010000122.1 GCA_016934595.1 bacterium
AATTGATGTCACGGTACTATAAAACAATTGTATCCCCCGTGCGCATTCTTTACTTGGATATAGCGGATTCAATTGATGTCACGGTACCATAGATTCCATGCTTTCAGATAACAGTTTAAGCTTGGATATAGCGGATTCAATTGATGTCACGGTACGATATCAGATGACAAATCGCTATCAAATTGATACTTGGATATAGCGGATTCAATTGATGTCACGGTACTTTATCTTCTCGTTCGCCTAATCCTAATCTTAACTTGGATATAGCGGATTCAATTGATGTCACGGTACCTTTCTTCGCGGAGGCGGCGCTGTTCTTCGTCCTTGGATATAGCGGATTCAATTGATGTCACGGTACTTTTCGTTGGGGTGTTGAAATCTACAAGATAGCGCCCTTCGGGCGGAGTTTGTTAAACCTGGCTGAAAACCCGCATAGAAAAAATGAAAATTCCTATACGATTAAATGAGCTTGGATATAGCGGATTCAATTGATGTCACGGTACTTTTGGCCATGCTGGTTATGATATTTTTTACCATCTTGGATATAGCGGATTCAATTGATGTCACGGTACCCCCTGAATGCCAAGGATGGTGCCGATTCGTCCGCTTGGATATAGCGGATTCAATTGATGTCACGGTACATTTGATCCCGCCTAAGAAGCTGAAGATTCCGCTTGGATATAGCAGGAGGTAATCCCCATTCGGGAGGAATTAAAAGGCGAATCTGATAATGGTGTGCAGTTTTCGGCTACTTAGGCTGATTGCCTTATTGACCTTCCAGCCCATCCAAATCCTCCTTCGGATAATCCTCATGTTGATCCAAAACCTGCTGCTGATTTTCTTAAAACCTCCTATCAGATGGAGCTCCGGATGATATGTCAAAAAGAGCGTGAACACTTCGCTAATGTTTGCCGCGAGTATTTGATGAAATCTTTTTATGTGAGAATACGCAAAGCCCAGGATAGAGTAATGTCTTTAAGTGCCCGTGAACAAGAATCACCTGAGATGTCTTTTGCCAGGCAGAGGGCTGAGAATGATTTGGCTGATCTTGAGCGGATCAAAAAAAAACGGCTGTAAGGATTGGAACGTATCACCATCGCTCGCCATGGTCCGGGTTATCTGGTACCTTCTTGAAAATGGAGATGCAGAGCCTGTGAGAATTCAAAATCCGGTGGCAAACCTTGATTATGCCAAGCGTGAGTTAATTGAGGCAAGGATTTATGAGATTCCGGCTAAGGCGATAGAGGAAGACCATAAACTATAGACTATAATCTTCGGAAAAATAAGCAGTGCAAAAAAAATTTAATCTTTGGATAGTATGCTGGCCGTTAATCTGAAAATTGAATCAAGATAAATATTGTTGTAATATACACTATATAATTTATATGAAAATGATCTAACAATACTTTGTTTTTATTCATTTTTCATCCTTCGTTGTTATCAATAGATCATGGGGATTACTATTGACATATGGAGTAGGAAATTGAGGCAACCGTCCTGTGAGATGCGGAATAAAAAACCCAGAGCCAAAAATGCTCTGCAAAACCAAAAAGCCTTAACAAAGCATAAGATCGCTTAAAAATCTGGCTCCATGTGAGCAGCACATTAGGCATGAATGAAACACCCATGCCAATAAAATTGGCACAAAGGAAGATGAAAATCATAAACGATTTTAAGACGAAAATGAAGATAAGCTAAATGATGAGGATGTAAAAATGAAAACATTCAAAGAGATAGAAAAAATAATCCAACAAAATAAAAAAGAGCTAAAAGAAAAATACGGATTAAAAGAGATAGGCATATTTGGTTCTTATGTTAAAGGGGAACAAGGGGAAAATAGTGATATAGATGTGCTTGTAGAGGTAGAAAGACCTATGGGATTTGTTAAATTTATAAAGCTTGAAAATCATCTTTCACAGATACTTGGCATAAAGGTAGACTTAGTAACTAAAAAGGCATTAAAACCTTATATAGGAAGACGAATTTTGCAAGAGGTTCAGTATGTCTGAGAAAAAAGATAGAGATATTAGGGATTATTTGAATGACATCTTAGAGATAATTGAAGATATAAGGAATTTCACCGAAGGTATATCTAATGAAGGATTAGAGAGGGACAAGAAAACTTTATATGCAGTGATAAGGTGCTTAGAAGTTTTAGGAGAAGGAGTAAAGAAAATTCCAAATAGTATAAGAGAGAAATATCCCGAAATACCTTGGCAAGAAATAGCTGGAATGCGGGATAGACTCATTCATGAGTATTTTGGCGCAGATATTGAAACGATATGGGATACTATACAAGAAGATCTTTCTCCACGTAAAGAGACAGTTACAAAAATAATTAATGATTTGCAAACAAAAGACAAAAAAGACTATTAGTGCTCAGGCATTGCGGGGAAAATCAGCACGTAAGGGGCACATTTCTACATTGCTTATGATAAGTTAACAAGAGATAAAAGAGATATTTGGTGTAAGCACTGCAAGATGAAAATGGTTAACAGGTAACCTTGAAAAAATCATTGAGCTTGCAAATTCAACAGGCAGCTTAGAAAGGATAATTATTATCAAATGACAAAAGATTTAAAACAACACGGAATAGTGGATGTTAAGGTGGACTGTTTTGACTTATATGCTTGTCAAACCATATGGTTTTTGTTAGAATGTGCCTCAGTTTAAATCCGGATTTTTTAGCGCCTGGTTTTTATCTTAGTTGAAAATGAGACACGCATAAATCCTCGATTCGCAGGGGGGATGAAAATAACCAGTAAGTTTATTTTCAATACAAAGAAAGAGGAGCGCCATGATCTTCGATTCCGTTTTTGGGCTATTTTCTAATGATTTAGCTGTTGATCTTGGGACAGCCAATACTTTGGTATATTCAAAGGGCAAAGGCGTTGTCTTGAGCGAACCATCTGTAGTGGCTATTCAAACATCCACAGGCCAGGTGCTGGCTGTGGGAAAAGATGCAAAAAAGATGCTTGGACGCACACCCGGAGGGATTGAGGCCATAAGGCCGATGAAAGACGGGGTTATTGCCAATTTTGAAGTAGCCGAGGCCATGCTCCGGTATTTCATACAAAAGGTGCATCACAGAAAGACCCTTGTCAGGCCAAGGGTGATTATATGCGTCCCCTCAGGCATAACCCAGGTCGAAAAAAGGGCGGTCAGGGATTCTGCATTGCAGGCAGGCGCAAGGGAAATATATCTTATTGAAGAGCCCATGGCCGCAGCTATTGGGGCTGGCCTCCCAATTCAGGAGCCTTCCGGAAACATGATAGTTGACATCGGGGGTGGCACCACTGAGGTTGCGGTTATATCCTTATCAGGCATTGTTTACAGCGGATCGGTTCGTGTGGGCGGAGACGAAGTAGACGACGCCATCATTCAGCACATCAAGCGAAAATATAATCTTATGATAGGGGAAAGCACCGCCGAGCAGATCAAAATAACAATAGGTTCCGCCTATCCTCAACCCGAACCCAAAACCATGGAGGTAAAAGGTCGCGACCTTGTCGCAGGCATCCCAAAGACACTGGTTATCAATGACGAGGAGATACGGTCTTCTCTTACCGAACCGATCTCTGCAGTAGTCGATACAGTAAAAATGGCCCTCGAGAGGACGCCGCCTGAGCTGGCCGCTGATATCGTGGACAGGGGCATAGTGCTGGCCGGCGGAGGCTCGCTGCTAACAGGGCTTGACTCGCTGCTAAGAGAGGAGACAAAGCTGCCCATAATATACGCTGAAGACCCTCTTTCCGCAGTCGCTCTTGGTGCAGGACGTATACTGGATGAAATCGACCTGTTAAAAAAGATTTCGCTCTAAAAAAGACCTGTCAATTTTAATGTCTCAATCCTGGCTTAAATATAACGCCTTTTATACACTGGCATTTTTTCTCATATTATCGTTTATCATCATGATATTATATGGCCAGTGCACGGGTCCGGGGGAAGTATTGAACCGCATAGCCCTTGAAGTCTTTGAACCATTTCATATACTCGCCTCATACACAGTCAACTGGTTTCAGAATATCTGGGATGGATATATCTTTCTTTTAACGGTAAAGAGGGAAAACCTGAAGCTCAAAGAATATATAGCCGAGCTTGAGGCCATCAACATGCGTTTTCTGGAAATCGAAAAGGAAAATGAAAGGCTCAAGGAACTTCTGGAATTCAGGGAAAAACTGCCAACCGCCATTATATCGGCTCAAATCATCGGCAAGGATGCGACAAGCTGGTTTAGAAGCACCATCCTGGATAAGGGGACAAAGGATGGGGTGTGCGTGAATCAGCCTGTTGTCACAAACAAAGGCATTGTGGGCAAGGTGGTCAGAACGACGTCATCCGCTTCTATGGTAGAATTGATCACAGATAAAAACAGCAGGGTTGCGGCCATGATTCAAAAAAACAGGGCTGAGGCCATACTATGCGGTCAGTCCGGCCCAATATGCACCTTGGAATATCTTGCCAGGGACGTGGATATTCAGATAGGGGATTCTGTAATATCATCCGGCATGGGAGGGATTTTCCCAAAAGGTCTTATGCTTGGAATCATATCAAAGATAGAAAAGGCAGAAAAAGAATCATACGGACTTTTTCAATATGCCGAGGTTGCTCCGCAAGTGCCTTTTTCCAAGCTCGAAGATGTCCTTATCCTCAAATCGCAAGACGATAGAGTCATACCATCTGGAAGTGAAATACCTATGAGCCTTCGGCTTACAAAAGGGGATGAAAATCAACCTTTTCGTCATTCCGGCGAAGGCC
This sequence comes from bacterium, assembly GCA_016934595.1. GTDB lineage: Bacteria > SZUA-182 > SZUA-182 > DTGQ01 > JAFGSM01 > JAFGSM01. Next base: position 4,759 of record JAFGSM010000122.1, read on the forward strand.
GTAATCCATGATTTATAGATGAAACGTTCATGAATACTAGATTCACAAAAGGGGATAAAAATCCAAGGTAGAGATTTTTCAAGTAAAAAAGGCAAGGAAAGGGATGTTTTTCATTGAAAAAAAAGAACCTGTATCATATTGTATTGCTTTTTTTAATCATCCTGATTCAAAGCACAAGGTTTGATTTCTGGGCCATACGGGGCATAAAACCTGACCTTATACTGCTCCTTATCTTTGCCATAGCGATCAAGGAAGGCAGTATAAGTGGCACTATATTCGGTTTTGCAGGAGGCATTGCCCAGGACATTTTTTCCAATGGGCTTCTGGGCGCAGGGGCCTTTGCCAAAAGCCTCTGGGGCTATATGATGGGCAAATCCAATCAAAGGCTTGATACGGGCTCAATGACCGTACAGATATTGCTGATCCTATTTTTCAGTATCTGTGACGGCCTTCTTATAAATCTTTTTATGTGGGGATTTCGCCACCCCTTCAAACTGCAAAGCAGGTTTATATTTTTTATATTAGGTCAGGCAGGATATAACTGCATTATCTGGCCATTGTTTGCATATATCCTGGATAATATGGAAAGACGTACAGTTTTTAAAACGGGCAATTAGAATGGCTACCCTGCCTTACATTACAAATAATTTCTCAAGACCAAAAGACAGAATAATCACAACCATATTTATTATACTCGGCATCTTTTTCATGCTTTTTTTCAGACTTTGGTACCTACAGGCAGTGAAAGGCAAGGAATACAGGATACAATCAGAGGGCAACCGCAACAGGCTGAGGAGGCTAAAGTCGCCAAGAGGTATTATAATGGACCGTTATAAACAAACCCTTGCCCAGAATAGGCCGTCTTTTACTGTATCCATTGTGCCTGAAGATGTAAAGGACATGGAAAAAATCCTTGCTGTATTGTCAGGTTTTATTGACAGGCCTTTAGAACAGATCAAAAAAACAATCGACTGCGCCCGCTCACTGCCTTTCGAGCCTATACCTTTAAAATCAGACCTTTCTTTCAAAGAGGTCGCCCTGCTTGAAGAACATAGTTATGACCTTCCCGGGGTCACTGTTGAGGTTGAGGCCAAAAGATATTACCCTCACCAAGGCCTTGCCGCACATCTTCTAGGCTATATGGGGGAAATAAGTCCCAAACAATTAAAAATGGAAGGGTTTCAATCCGCCAGACCAGGGGACATGATCGGACAATCGGGAATAGAGAAGGTGGCAAACTCATACCTGATGGGCAAGGACGGCGGAAAACATGTCGAAGTGAATGCCGAAGGAAGGGAAATAAGGACTATTGGATACCTTGCCCCATTGCCCGGCAATAATATCTCGCTAACAATCGACCTGAATCTTCAGAAAAAGGCAGAGGAAGCCCTGGGGGAAAAATGCGGGGCCATTGTGGCCATGGACCCCCAGAACGGAAAAATCCTGGCGATGGTCAGTCATCCTTCTTTTAATCCTGACCAGTTTGCAATAGGGATAACCCAAATGGAATGGAATGAGATGCTAAAAAACCCCAAAGACCCCCTGCAAAACCGCATTATCATGGCCCACTATCCGCCTGGCTCTATATTTAAGATCGTGGTTGCCTCCGCCGGCCTGCAAACAAGGCTCATCGATCAATGGAGCACGTTTTATTGCCCTGGTTCTATAAATCTTGGCAGCTGGACATATTACTGCTGGAAAAAAGGGGGACATGGAGACCTATCTGTCCATGAAGCGATAGTTCAATCCTGCAACTGCTTTTTCTATCAGTTGGGATCAAAACTTGGGATAGACGTCATAGCGCAATTCGCAAGAGACTATGGTTTTGGGAGCCTTACAGGGATAATATTGCCTGGGGAAAACCAGGGGCTCATACCTGATTCCGTATGGAAAAAAAGGAACATCGGCGCAAGCTGGTATCCTGGCGAGACCATAACCGCATCGATCGGACAGGGATATATCCTTGTCACCCCTATACAACTTGCCTGCTTCATAAGCGCCATCGCAAACGGAGGAATCCTTTATCAACCAAGCGTAATAGAATCTATAGAAACCCCGAATGGCAATACCGTGGAAAAGTTTCTGCCTTCCGTAAAGTCATGCATCCCTATAAGGCCGGAAAAGATGCGGATTATCAGGGAAGCGCTAAAGGGTGTGGTAAACGAAAACGGCACAGGGTGGAGGGCGCGGATTCCTGATATTGTGGTATCCGGAAAAACCGGCACCGCACAGGTGGTTAAAAAAAGGCATGATGAGGATGAGGATGTAACAGGGTCGGAGGATAACATACCTGAACACCTCAGAGATCATGCATGGTTTGTCGCCTTTGCCCCTTACGATGAACCAAAAATCGCCGTTGTCGTTCTTGTCGAACACGGCGGGCACGGCGGATACTCCAGCGCTCCCATAGCCAAAGAAGTGATACAGGCATATCTTCAGGAAGAGGTCTTGCAATGATAGACCGGAGGCTGCTTATCAATTTTGACTGGCTTCTTCTTTTGACTGTGCTTTTGATTTGTTCAATCGGGATTGTGCTTATATACAGCGCCACTTCGGCTCCGCATTCACAAATAAGGCAGGGGCTCCATTTGAAGCAGGCATACTGGATTGGAATCGGCCTTGTTGTGATGCTCTTAATAATAAGCATTGACTATCATCTCCTTGCGCGATGGTCGCCTTTTTTATACATCCTTAACCTGTCAACGCTTGGATACATCCTTTATACCGGCAACGCCGGCGTGGAAAGATGGATAAGGTGCTTTGGCATGAATCTACAGCCCTCGGAATTTACCAAGCTTTGTATCATTTTACTGCTTGCGCAGTTTTTTAAAGATAAGAAGCCCAGCGAAATAGGCTTCAAGGAATGTATATTTGCCTTCGCCCTGACCTTTATGCCGTTTATAATGATACTCAAACAGCCCGACCTCGGCACAGCCCTTCTCCTTATCCCGATCCTTTTTGCAATATTATTCATCTCAGGCATCCGTGTAAGATGGTTATTTGGTATTATGTTCGCTGGTTTGACAATAAGCCCGGTTCTCTGGTTTGTATTAAAGCCCTATCAGAAAAACCGCATCCTCAGCTTCATCAACCCGAATCTTGACCCGCTTGGAGCAGGTTACCAGGTTATCCAGTCCAAGATCGCAGTCGGATCAGGGGGGATATTGGGCCAGGGTTTGCTTCGCGGAACCCAGTGCCGCCTGAAATTCATCCCCCAGCACCACACAGATTTTATATTCTCCCTGCTTGCTGAAGAGTTCGGATTTATAGGCTCATTCATAACCCTTGCGCTCTTTCTTTTTCTTATCCTCAAAGGGCTGGATATATGCGCCAATTCAAAAGACAGGCTGGGGACGATCCTCTCATACAGCATTGTGATATCGCTTCTTTTCCATATAGTTGTCAACGCAGGCATGGTTATAGGAATTATGCCTGTCACAGGCATACCCTTGCCGTTTATAAGTTATGGCGGTTCTGCTATGGCAGGAAATTTTCTGGCGATAGGGCTTCTTTTGAACATCAAGATGCGGAGATTCGATTAATGCTTGACGCCTTTATACCGGAGGCCTCCAAAACCGGACGCATTAAGGGATTCGTTCATTTCCTCCAGCATCCTCAGTGTCATATCCTGAATAGACTGGAGGTCTTCTTCATTGCAATGATCCACGTCAAGGTGATTGAGATACCGCTGGGCCTTTTCAACCTCAGGGAAGAGTCTTTCATCATGGGAATAATTCATCCATACATGACACGCATCCATAAAAACTTCCACTACGCTTTGCAACCTTTCTGTAATCCTCTTGCCCATTATGAATTTCACCTCCCTGTTTGGCCTCTCTTTTATCTTCGGCCTTCTGGCCAAAAAAGTTCGGGGAAATCGCAACTGCTCAATATGTTATGGGGAAATAGGCATATAAACGGCAATGAATTATTATTTCCAAAGTATATTAAGCAGTTAGAAAAATAGAAAAATGGGATTTAAAACAAATGGAATATAAGATAAAGATACAGGATCTGCCTTCCGAAAACCGTCCCAGGGAAAGGATGATCCTATGGGGTCCGGAGGCGCTAAACGACATCGAACTCCTTGCCATTCTTATAAGGTCAGGCACGACAAAGGAAGGGGTTCTGCAATTATCCGAAAGGCTGCTTGCAGAATATGGGGGGCTGCACTCCCTGTTTCAATCGGATATCTCAAGGCTTCAAAAGGTGCCAGGCATCGGCCAGGCAAAGGCATGCATGCTGGCTGCGTGCTTCGAACTGAGCAAGAGGCTGAGCGGCAGGCAGCACACAATCAAACCCACCATCAGCTCCCCCAAGGCCGTTGCCGAAATCTTTATGCCTCAGATGCGCTATCTTAAGCAGGAGGAGCTAAAGGCTGCATATCTTGACATCAAGAACAGGCTGCTCAGCCAAAGAACGATTTCAATAGGCACCCTGGACAGCAGCATAGTTCATCCCAGGGACATTTTCCGGCATGCCGTTGACCTGCCATGCGCTGCCGTGATCCTCATCCATAACCATCCCACAGGAGACCCCGAACCGAGCAAGGAGGATATTCAGGTTACAACACGCATCATAAAGGCGGGGGAGATAATGGGCATACCATTGCTGGATCACATAATCATTGGAGACGGCCGGTATATCAGCCTGAAGGAAAAAAATATGTTCGGGCTTTGAGATGTTGATGAGCCGTTTATACTTTGCACGGTCGTAAATTGAGTTTTTATATAATTGCTATTTCACTATCAATAAAAAATATAAGAATTGAGATACCCAGGTTATGGCCGTGCAAAGTATACATATTTCCGGTTTTTTGAGTCAAAGGGATGCATCTGTTAGATACTGCTATATCGAATCAAACAGGCGAAGCTGGACAAAATGCTCCTCCTTGACAGGCAGGGGATAATCACCTGTAAAACACGCATCGCATATCTTGTCCCCCATCGGCCCAACCGACCTTCTCATACCTTCCACACTGATATACTCCAGGCTGTCTGCTTCGACATATGAACATATCTGATCTTTTGTATGCGAAGAGGCGATCAACTCCTGCCTGGTAGGGGTATCTATTCCATAGTAGCATGAAAAACATGTAGGGGGGGAAGATATCCTCAGATGGATCTCACGTGCGCCGACACCCCTGATCAAGGAGACTATCTTTTTGCTTGTTGTGGCCCGAACTATCGAATCGTCTATCACTATAACCCTTTTTCCACTGAGCAGCTCCTTGACCGGATTTAGTTTTAATTTTACGCCAAAGTGCCTTATCGACTGTTTAGGTTCAATAAAGGTCCTCCCCACATACCGGTTTCGTATCATCCCAATGTCGTAAGGGATGCCGGATTCCTCCGCATATCCCAGGGCTGCGCTTGTCCCGGAATCAGGAATAGAAATAACCACATCCGCATCCACAGCAGACTCCCTGGCCAGTTGCCTTCCAAACTCCTTTCTGACCATATGCACATTAAGACCATGGATGGTGCTGTCAGGCCTTGCAAAGTATATATACTCAAACACGCAAAACCTTGTCTTTTGAGATGGAAAAGGCCTGAAGCTCTTTATCCCTGTTTCATCTATAATCACCATCTCGCCTGGATCGATCTCACGGATCAGGGTGGCTCCTATAAGATCCATGGCGCAGGTCTCTGATACTATACAATAACCATCGCCTATCCTTCCCAGCGCCAAAGGGTGAAAGCCATGCGGATCACGGGTGCCTATCATCTGGGTCTCGGTCAGGAAGATCAGGGAATAAGCCCCTTCGATCTTTGACAGCGAATCAATTACCCTTTGGGCAAAACCTGCTGCCCTTGACCGCGCTATGAGATGAACGATTACCTCGCTGTCTGTTGTGGATTGAAAAATGGAACCGTCTTCGACAAGTAGAGACCGTATCCTTTCGGCATTGATCAGATTGCCGTTATGCGTTATGCCAATAGTACCGCTGGCATACTTTGCCATAAGGGGCTGCGATTCGGCAAGGGAACTCTCGCCCGAAGTTGAATAGCGCACATGCCCTATCGCCGCGCTCCCTGGAAGCTGGGCCAGTCTTGCCTGATTGATCACATCAGCCACCTTTCCCATCCCCTTCTCAATGAACATCTTGTTGCCATCCAGGGATAATATGCCGGCGCTTTCCTGTCCCCTGTGCTGAAGGGCATAAAGGCCAAGATATGCCAGGTTGGCTGCCTCAGGGTGATTATAAATCCCGACAACCCCGCAGTGTTCTTTTAATGTTCCACTCATTATTTTTACCTGACTATCATTTTGTTTCTTTTTGTGTCCATCACTGATCTATTACCCCGGCCAGCGCCCTTTCCCACAAGTGCCGGAGCCTTTCTACAGGGGATGAAATCCATGGGCCGATCTTCAACCGGTCCCCCCCCACATGCCCGACAATCTGCCACGGCACAGCGATCTTGGTGGCAAGCCTCTCCCATTCTGGCAGCCGCTTCTCGTTCATGCTCACGATAATCCTGGAAGCGGTCTCCCCAAAAAGGAGGGCATCGGCCCTGTCTGACTTATCCAGATTTATCTCAGCGCCTATTGAACCATAGGGAGAGAAGCACGACTCAGCCATCGCCACAGCGAGCCCCCCTTCTGAACAATCATGTGCGGACCTGATGATTCCCAAGCCGATTCCTCTAAGACATGCCTTCTGCGCCTTTGCCTCAAGGGCAAGGTTTATCCTTGGCGGCATCCCCTTTATAATTCCGTGCTCTGCCTTAAGATACTCGCTTCCGCCAAGATGCCCGCCTGTCCCGCCTATGATACAGACAAGGTCTCCATCGTGCTTGAACCATGGTGTGACATACGCGCGGCAATCCTGAAGCACGCCTGCCATCCCGATCACAGGCGTTGGGAAAACAGGCTCGCCCAGCGTTTGGTTATAAAAGCTTACATTGCCCCCTGTGACAGGGGTGTCAAAAAACCTGCAAGCCTCTGCAATCCCTTCGACCGTCTCGTCAAACTGCCACATCACCTCAGGGTTTTCGGGATCTCCGAAGTTCAGGCAGTTTGTTATTGCCAGGGGCCTTGCCCCTGTGCATACCAGATTTCGGGCAGCCTCGGCAACTGCCAGCATCCCTCCGGTTTTGGGATCAAGATAACAGTAACGGCCATTTCCGTCAACGGTCATGCCAATGCCGTAAGGCGTGCCCATAATCCTCAACAATGACGCATCAGCGCCCGGAAAAAGGATGGTGTTTATCCGCACCATGTGGTCATATTGTTCATATACCCATGCTTTCGAGCCAAGCGCAGGAGATCCCATCATCCGCTCGAGCACGCTTGTATAATCCTTCGGCTCAGGCAAACCATCAGGCGTCCATGACTGGACTTCGTCTATATAATCAGGCATTATCTTTGGACGAAGGTATGCAGGCGCATTGTCCGTAAGCGCAAGCGCAGGTATATCCGCTACCACCTGCCCCCCCTTTTTGACCCTCATGTTTCCATCAGCAGTGACATGGCCTATGCTCACGCCATGAAGGTCCCATTTTGCAAATATCTCCTTTACGGCATCCTCCCTGCCTTTTGCGGCGACAATGAGCATACGCTCCTGGGACTCGGAAAGCATAATCTCGTAAGGGGTCATCCCCTTTTCCCTGGCAGGAACGAGGTCAAGGTCTATCTCGACGCCCGCCCCTCCCCTTCCGGCCATCTCGCAATTGGAGCATGTAAGGCCGGCGGCCCCCATATCCTGTATGCCTATTATATAATTGGTCTTCATAAGCTCAAGGCATGCCTCAAGCAGCAGCTTCTCCGTAAAAGGGTCGCCCACCTGAACAGTAGGGCGGCGCTCCTCTGACTGCTCGTTGAACTCCTCGGAGGCCATCGTAGCACCGTGTATACCGTCCCTCCCTGTGCTCGATCCGACATATATAACCGGATTCCCTTCCCCGCAGGCACGGGCATAGAATATCCTGTCCCTCTTTGCGATGCCCAGGCAAAACACATTAATCAAAGGGTTCTGGGAATAACACGCCTCAAAACAGACCTCCCCTCCGACCGTAGGGATTCCCATGCAATTGCCATAACCGGCTATGCCTGCGACGACCCTCGTCATAAGATAGCGGTTCTTGGGGTGATTTAGCGGGCCAAAACGCAACGAGTTCAGGCACGCCACAGGCCGCGCCCCCATTGTGAAGATGTCCCTGATTATCCCCCCCACCCCTGTGGCTGCGCCCTGATACGGCTCGATATAGGATGGATGATTATGGCTTTCTATCTTGAACACCATGGCCAGGTCATCATCGATGGCCACCACGCCTGCATTTTCACCAGGCCCCTGAATGATATGCCTGCCTGCTATCGGAAACCTCTTTAAAATGGCCCTTGAGCTCTTATAGCTGCAGTGCTCAGACCACATGACAGAGAATATCCCTAGTTCCGTATAATTCGGCTCCCTGCCAAGGAGGGATTTTATCTTTTCGTATTCCTCAGCGCTCAATCCATGCTGTTCAATAAGCCCCTGTGTTATCTTTATCTCCTTGATCTCCTGGACGGTCATATGGACACCCCCTCTGCCACTTTTAGGAGCGAGGAAAAGATAAGCCTCCCGTCCTCCGAACCCAGAACTGCCTCAGAACACCTTTCAGGGTGAGGCATCATTCCCAGGACATTCCCCTGCCTGTTGCAGACACCGGCTATATTCCCCGAAGATCCATTGGGATTATATCTATCATCTATTTCACTTTCAGGGCTGCAATACCTGAAAACCACCTGCCCCCCCTTCTCCATCTCGGAGATGGCTTCAGGGTCGTTATAATAACACCCCTCCTGATGAGCAATGGGTATGTGAAGAGCCTGCCCCTTTTTGCACGAACCTGTAAAAGGCAGGGAGTTATTCTCAACACGTATATGCACATACCTGCAGATAAAACGCAGCCCCCTGTTCATCAACATCGCGCCAGGCAAAAGACCTGATTCAAGAAGCACCTGAAACCCATTGCAGATCCCAAGAACAAGGCCGCCTTTTTCGGCGAATCCATTCAGCTCGTTCATGATCGGGGAAAACCTCGCTATTGCGCCTGCCCTCAGGTAATCCCCATAAGAAAACCCCCCAGGCAAAAGTACAAGGTCGTATCCCTTAAGGTCCTTCTGCTTGTGCCATATATAATCCACAGGCCAGCCCATCACATGCTTCAGCACATGATAACAGTCATGATCGCAGTTTGATCCAGGGAACACCACAACCCCGCAGCGCATCTATTCACCCCCCTCGATCTCAAACCTGTATTCCTCAATCACAGGGTTGGCCAAAAGCCTGCGGCACATCTCCTCGATCCTGCCCCTCGCCTTTTCAGGATCGCCGTCCCCGATCTGCATCACTACATATTTGCCAAGCCTCACACCCTGCACCTCATCATATCCCAGGGAGGAAAGGGCATGATGGATCGTCTTCCCCTGCGGGTCCAAAACACCTGACTTCAATGTTATATAAATCTTCGCAACCATAAAACTGCAAACCGCCTTTCTTTAATCTTTAGGCTTAACTACCGGTTGTCCCGGAAATAATCTTATAAGTAATCGTCCACCACGGATTTTCACTGAATTGCCATAGGAGGCTGTCCGACAACTATAAATTCAATAAAAAAATACAGATTATACTGTGATTTAAAGATCAATATTGTAATATACGATCG
>JAFGSM010000123.1 GCA_016934595.1 bacterium
CTTCCATTTTTCGGGTAATTATAGCAAACCTTACTTTGGACATTTCTACTTTGGTGTAATTGGACATTATCATATTGGTATTACAAGCAAAAAAGCAACCGGAATTTATGCCAGGTAAAAACACATTCAACTGCCACAACCATATCTCCCCGATAGGGTGCAATAAAAGAAGGAAATGTCTCAGGTTGGATTGCTATTTATTGTGCAGCATATCTCTCAATCCTGATTTAGGAGACATAGATACATTTCCCTTGCATGTAAATCAATTCCACAGTAATATTAATGTTGTTGGGTATAGAATCTCATATGGCCTTCTCCTCTCAAGGGTTGAGGATTGTAAATGACGTTAAATTTAATTATCGGCTCTTTTGGAGAAGGCCATAATTATTATCAAATAAACATAAGTTGGGATCAAATTTAAGCAAGATACGATAAGGGCTTTTTTAATATTTAAAGATGATACAAAATTACAGGAAGTTAGGAAGCAGATCGAGAACAGCGGATATCAAGTTTCCCTTTGATCAGATGACCTGAAAAAGAAATGGATAACCTGGAACAAAAGTCTTTTAAAATCGAGGGTATGCACTGTGCAAGTTGCTCGGCGCTTATAGAGAAGACCTTGTCAAAGACAAAGGGTGTCCGTTCAATCGCTGTAAATCTGGCAGCCAATTCAGGCAAGATCGAATTTGACGGATCTGTAATATCATTTCCTGATATTGAAAAAAAGGTCAGGGGCCTCGGATACAGGATCGTAAAAGAAAAAAAAGGGGATGAGACAAAGGGTTATCTGACGAGATTCGTTATAGCATTGCTGTTAAGTATACCTGTGGCTCTTTCCATGTTCTATGATACCGGGAATATCCCCCAGCCTTATTCATATCTTTTTCATATACTTATATTATTCCTTGGGGCAATAGTTGTCCTTGGGACAGGAAGCAACTTCCATATCGGTTTCCTGTCAGGTCTGCGAAAACTCCGGTTTAATATGGACAGCCTTATATCCATAGGTTCCATGACTGCCCTCATTTACAGCTTTGCGGCATTCTTTACCGGAAAGGCATTTCATCATTTTCTGGAAGGGGCGAATTTCATCGTCACATTTATACTGCTTGGGAAATATCTGGAGGCCCGCAGCAAGGGCAAGGCATCTGAGGCGCTTCTGAAGCTGTTTGAGCTTCAGGCAAAAAAGGCCACTGTTATCAGGGATGATAAAGAGACCCAGGTTGATATCGATTCCGTAAAAATAGATGATGTGATGATTGTAAAAAGCGGAGAAAAGATCCCTCTGGACGGCATCATAATCGATGGCAATGCAAATATAGATGAATCCATGCTTACAGGCGAAAGCATACCGTTATTCAAGGAAATAAACTCAGAAGTCTTTGCAGCGGCTTTCGTGCTGGACGGCGTTATTAAGGTAAGGGCAACAAAAAAATCTGAAGAGACGATGTTCTCCCAGATCGTCTCCATGGTGGAAGCTGCGCAGGGCAGCAAAGCGCCCATCCAGCGCCTGGCTGATAAAGTGGCTGGGATATTCGTCCCAGGGATCATGGGCATCTCCCTTTTTACCTTTATTGTATGGCATCTTATATCCGGAAGAGATATCGCCTCTTCTTTGCTTCCTGCGGTGGCAGTCCTTGTGATAGCATGTCCGTGCGCCCTTGGCCTTGCGACGCCTACGGCCATAATGGTTGCCTCAGGGGCAGGGGCCAAACTGGGAATCATAATAAAAGATGGAGAGGCATTTGAAAAATCAAGCCAAATAACCTCGGTAGTGTTCGATAAAACCGGCACGCTTACCAATGGCAAGCCGGAGGTCACAGATGTGTTTCCTTTATCTGTGGAAGGAAAGGCCCTTCTGAATCACGCCGCAAGCCTTGCAAAAAATTCCAATCACCCCCTTTCAAAGGCGATTTATGAAATGGCAAAGATCGGCTCAGAGCAGACACAAAATGAAACTCTAACTATGGATATTGACCATCTGGAAAATGTCAAAGAAATAAGCGGAAAAGGCATAGAGGGTTTTGAGAAAAAGAAAGGGGTTTTGATTTCCATGGGAAACTCCAGGTTTATGAATGAAAAAACCATTGTGTTCGATAAAGGGGCATCCGAAATAATTGACAGGCTTTCCTCGGAAGGAAAAACTTTGGTGTTTTTGGCTATAGGAAGCAAACTTGCAGGGGTATTCGGGATTATGGATATGCCCAAACCCGATGCCTCAAAGGCTATAAAAGATCTTAAAATAATGGGCAAAGAGGTTTACATGATAACAGGGGACAACAAGAAGACCGCCAACTCAATCGCAATGGCGCTTGGAATTGATCCGGAAAACGTCATTGCTGAATGTCTTCCTCATGAAAAGGCAGACCGCATAAAAGAACTTCAAAAACATGGCAAAAAGATTGCCTTTCTGGGCGACGGGATAAATGATGCCCCGGCTATTGCCGCTGCGGATTTGGGCATCGCCATTGGGACTGGAAGCGACATAGCCATCGAGACAGGCAATATGATCCTGGTCAAGGGAAATCCGTCCAGGCTGGTGACTGCTTTAAAACTTTCCCTTAAGACATATTCCATCATAAAGCAAAACCTTTTCTGGGCCTTTTTTTATAATCTTATCGGTGTCCCGCTTGCGGCATTCGGCATAATGCCTCCAGCGTTTGCGAGCCTGGCTATGAGTCTTAGCTCGGTCAGCGTTGTTACAAATAGCCTTCGTATCAGAAAAAGGGAGGGTTTATGAATATTATACAAATGATATCACGCCTGTCTGTAGCCGCAGTGTTAGGGGGATTGATCGGCTTTGAAAGGGAAAAACATGGAAGACCGGCGGGTTTCAGGACTCACGTCCTGGTCTCTACGGGTTCTGCCTTGATAATGATGGTGTCACTCCATCTTTACGACCTGTTTAAGGTTTTCAATACATCCCAGTATGCAAGCGGTGTAGACCCCAGCAGGATCGCCTCAATGGTTATAGCCGGCATCGGCTTTGTCGGGGCGGGCACGATTATCCAAACCAAGGGAAGCGTAAGGGGGCTAACTACTGCGGCATGCTTATGGATGGCGGCAGCCCTCGGCCTTGCTGCCGGCTGTGGATATTATATGCCTGCGATCATTTCCGGCATAATCTCCATTTGCTCTCTGGTAGTTTTAAAGCGTATTGGGCATTTTATAAAAAGGGATTTTTATCACCATATCAACATAGAGATGGATGATGGAATAAATGGCCTTGATAATATCAAGGATATCCTTGAAGAAAAAGGCGCCAATATCTTAAAAGTAATCTTTAATAAAAATAACCTGAATAATGAAATGACTTACGGCCTCAGCATCCGGTCGCAAAAGGAGCTCGATGAATCATTGATAAACAACCTCGCTCAGCTTTCAGGGGTCAAAAGGGTGACAACCAGGTGATGCCCCTATTTTTTCCATTTTTAAGTATTCTACCTTCCTGTGAGGTTTATTTTCTAGACAAACACTTATGGCCTTCCAGGCAGCCGCGAATGATGAAAATAGAACCTATTTTCGAGACAAACGCTCATGGCACTTCGGGCCGCCACGAATCATGAAAATAGGAGTCTATTTTCGAGACAATAAGAATGAAATTTCCTGGCCTATAGTTGATCGCCTTTTATAAAGTCATCAAATCGAGGAATACCAGGTGTCCAGGATAGATTCCATCTAAATTTGAAAGAACCTTCACGGGTCCTTTATAGTCAATGTCCTCAACCCGATAAAGACGAAACATTGGAAAAAGAAAAGCTTAAATTACATGAAGATACAGCATTACAATTTGTGCAGGACGTATTCCATTGAAACGTATTTTGCATCAAGTTACCCATCATAGACAAATTTTGATTCGCCCAATAATTTCCATAGTTAATCAAGTTCCAGGAGTTTGCAGACTGGTTTGACCATCCGCCTGTTTTAAGGCTATTTTGAGGCATCCAATTCCAGTCGCTGGCATAGGCATTATTTATCTGGTTCGACCAATTATAACCATACATATAATTTGTCTGGTTTATCCCGCCAAGACCGTTCATATAATTATAATTGTTATTGTAATTGTTTTTAGTTGGCCAGCCTCCTATTGAAGAATAGCCGGACTGGCTCATCCAATTCCAGTCCCAAGCATTGCTATACATGTCATTATAATAATAATTGTAATTGTAAGGCGAACTGCCGTCGCCAAAGCTGCCCCAATTGCCTGTGTTGATTGACCCTTCGTTTAAACCCATCGCTTTATGAGCAGAGGAAAAACTGATAAAAAATGCCAAAATAAGTAATACCCGTAAAAAAAACTGCTTGGAATTTGAGCTGATCTTGGAATTCGAACCTCTCATTAAAAACAACCTCCTTCTTAACCTATCGATTTAGCCATGTAATCATTTTAATATTTAATGCATTAATGGATAAAATTAATATATGAATAATATATCATAAAATTGATATATTATCCATAAGCCCTTATTTAAAAAATTTATTTAAAGAATTTATACGAAGAATTTATACGACCTTGACAGAGGATATGATTGAATTTAGAATTATCAGCTAATTATATGTTTATCTATGTGGATTGGATTTTTTAGCAGGATGTTCCGATAAACAATCAGGAGGATATACAGAATAAGAGATGATAAAACCTAAAAGCCATTTTTACAGATTTATTTTGATTTGCTTGCTTATATTGGTCAGCGGGTGTGCCTATAATACAGAATTATACCGCCTTGAAACACCTGAAACAAAATCTGACATACATGCGCTAAATAAGGATAAGAACAATGAGATTGAAAAATCAAAAGGCAATGCGACCGCAGACAATGCCTATTTTGTATCCTCTACAATCGACCCTAAAAGCCTTAAACCCGACATAGACCCTAATCTGATTTTTTCCATGTCGTTTGCCCCCCCTTTTGAATACCTTGAATCGAAAAGGCCGGCTACAAGCAATTATATGCCTGATAGCGGCTACCCTGAGATCGAAGAAAATGGAGCGCCGTTTGAAGAAATACCTGTGACCGGGACAGATCCCATACAAGAAAGGCAATTTAAATTGGACGAGGCGCTCAGATTGTGCCAGCAGGCACAACAGGAGTGGGAAGAAGACAACCCGGATATGGCTCTTGAAACCCTTGACAGCGCTTATGAATTGCTGGCGAGCGTTGAAACAAATGGAGATGCGGAAATTTTTCAGCAGAAAGAAGATATAAGGTTCCTTATTTCTAAAAGGATCATAGAGATTTATGCGTCCCGCCAGACTGTGATTAATGGAAAACATAGCGAAATCCCTCTGATTTTAAACCCGCATGTGGAGAAGGAGATACAAAATTTTCTTGGCAAGGATAAAAGGGTCTTCATGGATTCCTACATTAGATCAGGCATATACAGACCTATGATCCTCAATGAACTGAACAAGGCTGGCATTCCTGACCGCCTTTCCTGGTTGCCCCTTATTGAGAGCGGATTTCAGGTAAAAGCGCTTTCAAGGGCACGGGCGCTGGGTCTGTGGCAGTTCATACCTTCCACCGGTTATAAGTTCGGCCTGGAAAGAAACAGGTGGGTGGATGAAAGGATGGATCCGGTAAAATCTACGAAGGCGGCTATCGAGTATCTAACACAGCTTCACCATATATTCGGCGACTGGACGACCGCTCTGGCGGCATATAATTGCGGCGAGGGCGCGGTGCTTAAGGTAATAAGAAAACAGCACATAAACTATCTGGATAATTTTTGGGACCTTTATACACGTTTGCCTTCTGAGACTGCCCAATATGTCCCCAAATTTATGGCTGCCCTCCATCTAATTGAGAATCCTGATAAATATGGCATTGAACTCCCTGCAACCCTTGATCCTATTGAACATGAAGAGATCGCCATAAAAAAACGGATAAGGCTTTCCGATCTTGCCTCAAAGATAGGCGCTGATGTGGACGAATTGATAAACCTGAACCCCGAACTCAGATATAAGGTTACGCCGGACGAGGATTATGTCCTGAAAGTGCCCAAAAATAAAGGTGAAATTGCTCTGGCAAGCATTGACAAGATATCTCAATGGAGTTCACCAGAGATAGAGGTCGTATATCATAGGGTAAAAAAGGGTGAAACCCTGTCTCATATAGCAAAAAAATACCGACTAAATGTCAATAAGATAGCGCAGGCAAACAATATAAAGAAGGCCGACAGCCTAAGGATAGGCCAGATGCTAAAGATCCCTCTCAGAGTGGCAGACAATAATCTTTTATCTTTAGCGGATTCAGATGATAGAGTAAAATCTTATAGCGTAAAAAGCGGGGATTGCGCCTACGACATAGCCACAATGCACAAAATGAAGCTTAATGAATTTTTATCTCTAAACAATCTTACCCCGGAAAGTCTTATATATCCAGGCCAGAAGGTATTGGTTAAGGTTAGATAGATAGACAATATTTTACAAAAATGGATGTAACAAGGCCAAGATACATAGTTATTGTCCCAGATGGGATGGGCGACTATCCGGTGCCTGAGCTTGGTGGAAAGACAGCCCTGCAAAAGGCCAGTACCCCCAATATGGATTACCTCGCCAGAGAAGGCATAACCGGCACCGTTCGAACAGTCCCCGGTGGTCTTCCAGCAGGAAGCGATGTAGCGAATCTTTCCCTGCTCGGGTTTGACCCTGCATTATATTATACAGGACGCGCCCCTTTAGAGGCGGCCAATATTGGCGTCAAATTGGGGGAAAAAGACGTAGCCTACCGCTGCAATCTGGTTACACTCGAAAACGGAAGGATGAAGGATTTCAGCGCAGGGCATATATCAACTGTTGAAGCCGCTGAAATAATCCGTTTTCTGAACAACAAAATCGCAAAAAACGGCCTGAGGTTTTACACAGGAACAAGCTACCGCCACTTGATGGTTTGGCCTGACGGCGAGTCCGATCCTGAATGCACGCCTCCTCATGACATTACAGACAGGGAATATATATCCTATCTGCCTAAAGGACCTGGAGCCGATTTCCTGATAGCTCTTATGGAAAAATCACAAAGGATGCTTCCTGTACACCCTGTTAATCTTGAGCGTATCCGTATGGAAAAACCTGCGGCTACGAGTATCTGGCTTTGGGGACAGGGCCGTCGTCCAAGCCTTCCGAGATTTATCGACAAATATAAACTGAAGGGCGGGATTATCTCTGCCGTTGACCTGCTGAAGGGGATCGGTATATATCTTGGACTTGAAATAATCGATGTGCCAGGGATAACAGGTTATCTTGACACAAACTATTCAGGTAAAGCAGAATATGCACTAAAGGCATTGGGGCATCTGGATCTTGTTTTCATACACATAGAAGCGCCTGACGAGGCAGGGCATAATGGTGATATTAAAGCAAAAATCCAGGCGATCGAAGATATTGACAGGGATATAGTTGGGAAAATAATAGATGGATTGAAAATGTACCCCAACCACAATATAATGATTGCGCCGGATCATTATACACCCATCAGTGTAAAAACGCATACCAGGGAGCCGGTGCCTTTTTGTATATTTTCGTCTGAAAATACCTTCAGGGGATTTTCATCCCCCTTTGCGAATCGAAGATCCATGTGTGTTTCATCAGAAATGCAAATTGGGCGCACAACCTCTGGCAATGTGATGTGTTTCGACGAGCAAACGGCATGCAAAAGCGGCCTTGATTTTACGAGCGGACCCGAGCTTATGAATTTTTTTCTTGGTAAATGCCCATGCCGCTTTTAGCGGCGCTACGAGGCATAAAAATAGAATCTATTTTCGAGACAAACGCCCATGCCGCTTCGCGTCGCCACGAAGCATGAAAATAGGAGTCTATTTTCGAGACAAAAGGCAGGTACATCCTTAAACTGTAAAACTTTCATGAAAGCATCAAGACAAGGGCTATCAAAATGAAAAAGATACTTGTGCAAAAATACGGGGGGACATCGGTAGGAACGATCGACAGGATCAAGGCCGTGGCTGAACGCGTGATCGCTTCTTATAATGAAGGGCATCATGTCGTGGTCGTTGTATCTGCCATGAGCGGTCAGACTGACCAGTTGATTGCAATGGCCCACAAGATTTCAAATCAACCTGACGAACGTGAAATGGACATGCTCATGGCTACAGGGGAACAGATAACAATAGCGCTGCTTGCGATGGCCATTCAGGAAAGGGGATATCCTGCGGTCTCTATGACCGGTTTTCAAGCAAACATCATCACTGACAAAGCACATACAAAAGCCAGGATCATGGACATCCCTACTGAAAAATTGAAGAATGAACTGGAAAAGGGTAAAATAGTTATCGTGGCAGGGTTTCAGGGAGTAACGGAAACGGGAGACATCACCACCCTGGGCCGTGGAGGCTCCGATACCTCAGCCGTGGCATTGGCTGCCGTGCTGAAAGCGGACGTTTGTGAAATTTATACAGATGTTGACGGTGTCTTTACAACAGATCCCAATGTAGTGCCTGAGGCCCGAAAAATAGACCGGATATCCTATGATGAGATGCTGGAGATGGCAAGCCTGGGCGCAAAAGTGCTCCAGATCAGGTCTGTGGAATTTGCAATGAACTACGGGGTGACTATTCATGTCCGGTCAAGTTTTAATAACACCCCAGGAACGATAGTCACCAGGGAGGAAGCAGATATGGAACATGTGGTTGTACGAGGTGTGACATATAGCAAAAACGAAGTAAAACTCACTGTTATGGGTGTGCCTGACAGGCCCGGAATTGCTGCTACAATCTTTAATAGCCTTGCAGGTGCCAATATTATCGTTGATATGATCATACAAAACATAAGCGAGCAGGGTCTTGCGGACATATCATTCACTGTGCCTCAGAATGAATCCCAAAAAGCCCTCCAGGTTATAAAAGGTCTGGTAAAAGAAAAGCTTGGCGCAAGGCAGATAATATGTGATGATAAAATCTCCAAGGTCTCTGTGATAGGTATTGGGATGAAAAGCCACTCGGGGGTAGCAGCAAAGATGTTTGACACTCTTGCAAACGAGGGAATAAACATCCTGATGATATCTACATCCGAGATAGCAATCTCCTGCGCAATCGAATCAAAATATACCGAATTGGCTGTAAGGGCGCTCCATGATGCCTTTGGACTTGACAAACAGGTCTCCTGACTGAAATAAATTTAAATTAGCGTCCTTTGGGCTGACTTCATTAAACATAGCTGAAAACCCGCATAGAAAAAATGGAAATTCCTATGCGATTAAGTTATTGCTGAGACGAAGAAACAGTTATTTGCTGCATAAGGGTTAAATATGTCCTTGACTGAAATAAGACTCCAAAAGATATTGCCATGTCTAATAAGGTTATAATATACGACACTACCCTAAGGGATGGTACACAGGCAGAGGGTGTATCCTTGTCCGTTGAGGACAAATTGAGGATCGCCCAGAAGCTGGATGATATGGGAGTAGATTATATCGAAGGAGGCTGGCCAGCATCCAACCCTAAGGATATGCTCTTTTTCAAGAAGATAAAGGATTATCGCCTGAAGCACGGAAAAATTGCTGCATTTGGCAGCACAAGGAATCCCAGGCGAAGTATCGGGGAAGATCCAACTACGCAAGGGCATATAGAGGCGGGGACATCGGTTGTCACAATATTTGGAAAAAGCTGGGACCTTCATGTCATAGATGCCCTCGGTATAACATTGGATCAAAATCTCGATATAATCAATGAAAGTATAAAGTATCTGAAGGGGCGTGTGCCTGAGGTGATCTACGATGCAGAACACTTCTTTGACGGGTACAAAAAAAATCCTGAGTATGCCCTGAAAACGCTTCTTGCCGCAGAAGAAGGAGGAGCTGACTGTCTAGTGTTATGCGATACGAATGGTGGAACCATGCCTTTCGAGGTGGAAAGGGTCATCTCAGAGATACAGGGAAAGGTCAAGACGCCTCTTGGGATACATACACATAATGATTCAGAGATGGCGGTTGCCAACTCGATTATGGCTGTAAAGATGGGAGTCAGGCACGTGCAGGGCACGATCAATGGATACGGGGAGCGATGCGGGAACGCAAATCTCTGTTCCATAATACCAAATATCCAGATCAAGATGGGGCTTGAATGCATCCTTCCGGATCAATTAAAGACTTTGAGGGAAACATCCCGGTTTGTAAGCGAAATAGCAAATCTAAAACACTGGGAGCATCAACCATACGTCGGCGACAGCGCCTTTGCCCACAAAGGCGGTATACATGTAAGCGCCATCCGCAAGAATAAATGGACCTATGAGCACATAGATCCCGAGCTTGTTGGAAACCACCAGAGGATACTTATCTCCGAGCTTTCAGGCAGAAGCAATATCCTGTCAAAGGCAGCGGAATATCATATCGACCTTTCTGTGGACAGCCCGGAGGTGCAAAAGGTAGTAAAGGAATTAAAGGAATTGGAGCATCAAGGTTTTCAGTTTGAAGGCGCTGAAGGCTCATTCGAACTCCTTATGCGAAAGGCGCTTGGCACATACACCAGTTTTTTCGACCTTGTGGGTTTCAGGGTAATTGTGGAGCGCAGGGAGGGGGACGAACAGACACGGTCTGAGGCCACGATCAAGGTAAAGGTAAAGGGCGTTGTTGAACACACAGCATCGGACGGAAATGGCCCTGTCAATGCCCTTGATAATGCGCTCAGGAAGGCGCTTGAGGAGTTCTACCCGGCCCTTAAGGAGGTCAACCTGATCGACTACAAGGTCAGGATATTGGAGGGAAGGGAAGGAACAGGGGCCAGAACCAGGGTACTTATAGAATCAGCAGATGAAGAAAACAAATGGGGCACTGTAGGAGTGTCGGACAACATCATTGAGGCAAGCTGGCAGGCATTGGTAGACAGTATAGAATACAAACTTCAAAAGGATTATGAAAGGTATAGATGAAAGACCTTTGAACGATATCTTATTGCCGGATTATCTAAAATCCAGGCAGGCATTGATAAACGAATGGCTTTTCAGACTTATCCCTGATGAGAAGGCATTTCCGCCTACCATACATAAATCCATGCGTTATTCGCTCATAGCTGGGGGAAAGCGGCTCAGGCCCATACTCTCTATCGCTTCATCGGAAGCTATCGGGGGAGATCTCGAAACGGTGCTGCCTTTCGCATGCGCCATTGAAATGATACATACTTACTCCCTTATCCATGACGACCTGCCTGCTATGGACAATGACGACCTCAGGCGTGGAAGGCCTACATGCCATAAGGTATTTGGAGAAGGGATAGCCATATTGACGGGTGATGCCCTTCTTACACATGCCTTTTCTATTCTGAGCAGGCCTGAATTAGGAGGAGATGTCGATCCATCAACAAGGCTCAAGGTAATAAATGAGCTTGCTTTCGCATCAGGGACAGAGGGCATGATAGGCGGACAGGTCCTGGATCTGGAGGCACAAAATATGTCTTTGGATATAGAGGATCTTTCCACCATACACAGGCTTAAGACCGGTGCCCTTATCAGGGCATCCGTTATTATTGGCGCCCTTATAGGAGGGGCAAAGGAAAAGGAAATGAATGCGCTTTCCGCCTTTGGCCAATATTTAGGGCTTGCCTTTCAGATTACCGATGATATCCTTGACCTTGAGTCACCGCAGGAGATTTCAGGAAAGACACAAAATAGCGATATAACAAACAACAAGGCGACATATCCCGCAATTCTGGGGATAAAGGCATCAAAGAAAAAGGCCAAAGAGGCGGCAGATAAAGCAGTGGCTGCAATAGAGCCGTTCAATCATCAGGCGGAGGCCTTGCGCAGGATCGCCTATTATACCATTTGCCGAGACAGGTAAAGGATTCCAAAAAATGAATGGACTTGTTTCCCTGATTGATAATCCTGAAGACCTAAAAAAACTTCCCGTATCCGAGCTTCCTAAACTTGCCCAGGAGATACGCGATCTGATCATCTCCACTGTATCCAGGACAGGGGGACATCTTGCATCCAGCCTTGGCACGGTCGAACTGGCCATTGCCTTGCATTACTGCTATGCCACACCCGGGGATAAAATTATATGGGACGTGGGGCATCAGTGCTATGCCCATAAAATCCTCACCGGCAGAAGGGAAAGATTTAATACACTCAGGGATTTTGAGGGTATAAGCGGATTCCCTAAACGCGAGGAGAGCCCTTATGATTCTTTCAATACAGGCCACAGCAGCACATCCATATCGGCAGGGCTTGGGATGGCAACTGCAAGAGATATTAAGGGAGAGGATTATAAAATCGTATGCGTGATCGGGGACGGGTCTATGACCGGAGGAATGGCCTTTGAAGGGCTCAACAATGCAGGCGGTTTAAAAAAGGATATTTGTGTCATATTGAATGACAATGCCATGTCTATATCAAAAAATGTGGGCGCCATAGCCACATACCTGAACCGCATCATCACAGGCCAGTTTTATAACAGGATAAAGGCAGAGGCAGAATCTTTTCTATGCTCCATCCCTCAGGTGGGCTCTTCTATCTTCAAGATCGCAAGCAAACTGGATGAGGCGATAAAGTCCCTTTTTGTGCCCGGCGTAATGTTTGAGGAACTTGGATTCAAGTATGTAGGCCCTGTAGACGGCCATTCACTTCCAAGCCTTATAGAGACACTCATGGCGGTAAAGAGGTTTAAAAAACCAATTCTGCTGCATGTTATAACTAAAAAGGGCAAAGGGTATCACCCCGCAGAAAAAAATTCCTCGATATTTCACAGCGCTGCTCCATTCAGCATAGAATCGGGCAGTTTTAAGAATGGAGAAGAAAGGGAACCTATAACCTATACACAAGTGTTCTCCAAAGCTATATGCCAGCTTGCGGCACAGGATGATCGCATATGCGCCATTACCGCCGCTATGCCGGAAGGGACAGGGCTGGACAAATTTGCAGAAAAATATCCAGGCCGTTTTTTTGATGTAGGAATCGCCGAGCAGCATGCCGTGACCTTTGCTGCAGGCATGGCGACACAGGGCATGAGGCCTGTGATTGCCGTTTATTCAACATTTCTCCAAAGGGCGTATGACCAAATACTCCACGATGTATGCATGCAAAACCTCCCTGTATGTTTCGCAGTTGACAGGGCAGGCATTGTCGGGCGTGATGGCCCTACCCACAACGGGGTTTTTGATCTTTCTTATTTAAGACCAATGCCAAATATGATAATTATGGCGCCTAAGGACGGACCGGAATTGAAAATGATGCTTGAAAATGCCCTTAAATGGGAACAGCCTGTCGCCATCCGCTATCCAAAGGCATTCACCCAATATACCAAACCCGATGGGCATATAGACGGCCTTATACAGCCTGGCGAAGGAGAGATAATCAGACATGGCGACGACTGCCTCCTTCTGGCCATAGGCTCGATGGTTCAAGCGGCTCTTAACGCCGCCGCAATCCTCGCCCTTGAAGGGATTGAGACTTGCGTTATAAACGCAAGATTTTTAAAGCCTCTTGACATGAAGCTAATATCGAGGATCTCCAAAAAAGTCCACAGGATCATAACGATAGAAGAGAATGCCCTGGCAGGGGGATTCGGAAGTGCTGTAATAGAGGCCATAGAAAAAGAGGATCTATCCCGGCGGGTTCACGTAACATGCATGGGCATCCCCGACTCTTTCGTGCCTGCAGGCCCGAGAGACAAAGTCCTGTCCATCTACAATCTTGATCCTGAAGGGGTAGCCCGCGTCTGTCAAAGAATGATGCTTGTGAAAAAATAAGGAAAGTTGTCCCGTTGGACCTGCCATGCCTCATTGGGCGTTATATCCTTGCTTAATTCGATAACCTGTTTAAAAATCTGTCACATGTGTTGCCTAATGATACCTTGTATTTTGCGCCTTGCCCATAAAAAACAATAAATCCCATTATAAAGCAACATGTTGTATGACAAGGATTTTTGGCATATATCTTGCTGTATAACCTTTTGATCGACATGTATAAGAAAGGGCCGTCGTACAGATCATGGTTCAATATGCTACCATACAGTCGTTGTTTGAAGAGACTTTAAAACAACTTTATCGCACCATAAAATGGGTTTCGGCATATCCGTCGGATCATCCAAGTTTCCGGAGGTTTATCACAAAATCCTTCCAGATGCTTGGAAGCGTCCTCAAAAACCGCCCCTCATTCACAATCATGGCAACAGGCGGGATGCTCATGGTCGAGGACATACAGATATCCGGAAAGGATATATTCTCGTCAAAATTCGCTGATTATCTGACCCAGAAAGAACTGCAAAGCCTGACTTTTTTCCAGGGATTATCATTAGAGGAATTCAAATTATTCTTGGAGATATTGAAAAAAGACACTGGGTCTATTATTGAGAAAGGAGGGATAGGCTCAATCCTCCTGAAAAAAGGGGTTCGTAATATAAGTGTCAACAAAACCAAATATGGAAAAATCACGGAAGGGTTAAATGGAACTAAAGCTGCCTCCGGCCCTGGATGCATCGGGTCAGAGACTGATTGCTGCCTCGATCTTGATGAAAACAAGGATCCCTATTGGAATATAACGGAAAACCATCATGATTCTGCCACTGATTCGGTCCGGATGGACTCAGGAGAAGACAGCGCCGGCAATATGGATGGTGCTAAAACCCAAACAGAGACTGAGGCAGAAGGCCTGAGACAGATAGCCAGGCAACTGCTTGTAAGAGAAAAGGCGGGCTTTGATCAATTCAATGAAGAGGTAACCGCCTTTTTATCCACAATGGATGACGAGATTCTGCTCCATATGGCACAAGAGATGGGGGTAGATGAAAAGGAAAAGAACAAGGCTATGGCCTGCCTTGTTAGAGAATTTTTCTACTATGCCGTTGCAGAAGCCTATATGGAAACATACATTAAGGAAAATAAGAACGACAGGGAATTGCTTGAAAGGCTGATTCCTGAAAGGGGGGAAAGAAGGAAGGCGCTGCCGTATCTAAAAAAAATACTTTCAGAGTATGGAAGACCTGATGATATCCATCTGATCTCCTATGATTTTTTCGATGAATCCGGATCTAAGGAACCGGATGAGGCATTTCTCCACAGAATAAAAAAAGGCGATCTTGCACAAGGCAATCAAGAAAAGGGTGAAGCTGAGGCCGTCAGTAAAGGGAGTGAAAACTCAGGCGACACCAATAATATTTCAGGCGCCGCCAATAATGTCAATGATAACGGCATGGAATCCGATGTCCATATTGGTATAGAAAACAAAAAACAGACAGAGGATATAAAGGAAAAGGTTTCCGAACTCTTACGTCAGGGAAGGGCAGATGAAGCCCAGGCGATCATAAACAAATTCTCGCGTATGCTGGATGACAAATCAGGGGATATCCGCAAAAGTGTGGCGGAAAGCTTCCAGGACATAATATCTACGATGAATGAATTCGACAGGCTAAAAGAGGCGTTCGTGGACATCTCCAGCATCCTGATCGATAAGATAAAGAAGGAAGATCATGTAGACACCTATCTTATACTTACAGAAAATTTGAAAAAGATATGCTCATCTCAGGAGAAGGAAGGTTTCTATCTCATTGACGAGACCCTCGGCAACAGGCTCTATCAGGCCCGCAAAATGACTAAAAGCCAATTAACACAGGTGCTTTTAGCAAGAAAGAAAAACAACCGGAGCCTCCAGTACAACTGCGCGGCCATGAATTATACGGATGAGTCCCTACTTACACATTTTATTGCTGAACAATATAAAGGTTTCCCTGTGATCAATCTTTCCCAGATAGACAATATACCCAAAAACACCCTGGATATCATCCCCTTTAAATACATCCAGCACTATCTTGTGCTTCCATTCAGATTAGAAGGCAGGAAGGTCTTCACTGCAATGGCCAACCCTCGCAATGTGAATGTCATAAACGAACTCCAGTTTCTGGTAGGCCACACTGTAGTGCCTTTTGTGGCAGGGGAATATTTCCTTATCAATGCCATCGATAAATATTACAAGTCAGAGGCCTCCGAGTCTGACATGGGTCAAACGCTCGAAGAAATAAGCCAGGAAGATGAGCTGGAATTCATAGAAGAGAAAGACGACGACGAAAAGACAAACAGAATAGATGAGATCGAAGGCGTACAGGGCCCTGTGGTAAAACTGGTGAACCTTATCTTAAAGGAGGCCATTGCGCAAAAGGCAAGCGATGTTCATATAGAGCCTTATGAAAATGAGCTCAGGGTACGTTTTAGGGTTGACGGCACACTTATAACAGTATTGAACCCTTCGCCGAAATATAAAAACGGGATCTCCTCGCGGATAAAGATAATGTCCAGATTAAACATCTCCGAAAGACGACTTCCCCAGGACGGGAGATTCAAAATAAAGATGGATAAAAAATGCGTGGACTTCAGGGTGTCAACCTTCCCGGGAAGTTTCGGTGAAAAGGTGGTCCTTCGCCTTCTGGACAAATCAAATCTTGAGGTAGATATAAGCAAACTGGGCATGGATATCAATGACCAAAAGGCGCTTTCTGAAGCCATGCATAAATCAAAAGGGATGATACTGGTCACAGGCCCTACCGGAAGCGGCAAGACTACGACCCTTTATTCTGTCCTCCATGGATTGAATGACGGCACAAGAAATATCAGCACGGCAGAAGATCCCATAGAGTATAACATCTCCGGGATCAATCAGTTCCAGATGAACCCGAGGATAGGTCTGGATTTCGCCAAGGCCCTGCGCGCCTTCTTAAGGCAGGACCCTGATATTATCATGGTTGGAGAGATACGCGACCTCGAGACAGCCCAGATTGCCGTCAAAGCAGCGCTTACAGGGCATCTGGTTTTAAGCACATTGCATACAAACAGCGCCACAGAGACTATAACCAGATTGCTGGACATGAACGTGGAGCCTTTCCTGGTAGCCACATCAATAAGCCTTATTATAGCCCAGAGATTGATGAGAAGGATATGCCCTTCCTGCAAGGAAGAGACATCCCTTGAAAATATGCATTTAGAGGTGCTTGAAAAAAAAGGTATAGATATCTCTGGGGTACGTTTTTACAAGGGGAAGGGCTGCTCCAATTGCAACTATGCCGGGTACAAGGGAAGGGTTGCCATATATGAAGTCCTCCCCATCCGCCATGAACTCCAGGAGATGATTATAAAAGGTGAGTCCTCACTCAAAATACAGTCAAAGGCAGAGGAATTCGGTCTCCAGACACTTCAAAAAAGAGGGATTGAAAAGGTAATGGATGGAACGACCTCTGTAGATGAGTGGTTGAGAGTGGCGGTATAGGTATAAGATAGCTAACCTCGCCTTTTTTCGCCTGTAAATCGCTTTTGGGTATTTTCATTCCCCTTTGTGAATAGAAGATTCATGGACGTTTTACATGAACCTCCTTTAAAATTAACAAAGAGCAGGGTTATGCGGACGTTGTTTCAAGAATCGATCCGACCATTCATTTGACAGACGTTTATTGCCATGATATTTTTTTAGGAAATAGAAACATCATTTGATCGGAGAAAATTATGTCTAATATCGCGGTGATCGGGACCCAATGGGGCGATGAAGGAAAAGGCAAGATCATCGATCTTCTCGCAGAGCGTTTTGATATAATAGCGCGTTTCCAGGGCGGCCATAATGCCGGCCATACCGTTTGCCTGGGCAACCAGAAATATATACTGCACCTCATCCCTACAGGGATATTACACCCTGAAAAGATATGTGTCATAGGCAATGGGGTTGTAGTGGATATCACTGCCCTTATCAATGAGATCGAAGAACTCAAGAAAAAAGGGGTGGTTATAAACGACAATCTTTTGATAAGCCAAAGGGCCCATATAATTATGCCTTATCATAGGCTGATGGACCGCTATAGGGAGGAGGCAAGAGGGGCAAAGAGGATCGGCACTACAGGGAGGGGGATCGGACCTGCTTATGAGAACAAGATGGCCCGTTCAGGGATATGCGCTGGCGACCTGATGAATGAAAAGGTGCTCATTGATAAAGTCGCCGCAAACATCGAAGAGATAAACCATGTTCTTGAAAAGGTATATAGCCAACCTCGTATAGACCCTGGGGCTATAGAGGCGGAGATACTGGAACAGGCTGAAAGTGTAAAGGGGTATATCACGGACACATCTCTTTTTATCAATAATGCCCTCGATCATGGAAAGAGCCTCCTCATGGAAGGCGCTCAGGGGACGATGCTTGATATCGATCATGGCACTTATCCGTATGTTACATCGTCAAACTGTGTGGCATCCAATGCATGCACAGGTCTGGGGATCGGAATTTCAAGGGTTGATGGGGTTATGGGGGTGATAAAGGCATACACAACCAGGGTCGGAAACGGACCGTTCCCTACAGAGCTTACTGATAAAAGCGGACAGATACTCCAGGAAAAGGGCAATGAATACGGGGCCACTACCGGAAGACGCAGGCGTTGCGGATGGTTTGACGGGGTCGTCGCAAGATATGCGATAAGGATCAACGGCGTGCATACGCTTGCCTTGACCAAACTGGATGTCATGGATACCCTTGCAAAGATAAACGTATGCCAGGGGTATAAATGGAAGGGGAAAATCTTTTCAGATCTGCCGTATGATCCAACCGTCCTTGCCGAGGGCGAGCCTGTCTATAAAGAGTTGGATGGCTGGTTGGCCAGCACCAGTGATCTTACAGAATATAACCGCCTCCCGCAAAAGGCTAAGGATTATATCAAATACATAGAGGATATGTTTGAAACACCGATCTGTCTTATCTCTACAGGATCGGAAAGAGAAAAGACGATCTGGGTCAAGGGCTCCCCGCTTGATAATTGGCTGATGATTCCCTGACACCTATACTATTATTAAAAAGAGATTTTTTTAAAACTTCCCTGCTTGATAATTGGATTATGCCCTCCTGACATTTAACTTGACATTGGCCTTCCCAAAACCCGAGATCGGTAAAACCTTTGTCCAAGATTTGGGGCTTTTATCCCATTTGCCTTTATCAGACATATGAAAGAGATTTTCCAAGAAAGGCGTTTCACATAAAAAATCCGAGAACGACCTCGAATTTTGGGGGCATTCAGTCAAATTGACACAGGCATCTAATTTGTATATAATTTTTAATCTTGATGGTATCGTAAAAGTCGATTTTATTGTATGTTATCATTTTTTTGATTATTTGTGGCATTGTGAAGTAGCTGTTTAAACAAAAAAACGGGCCGTTAGCTCAGTCGGTAGAGCATCTGCCTTTTAAGCAGAGGGTCGCTGGTTCGATCCCAGCACGGCTCACCAATAAACACGAGGGGTTAGATATGATATATGTCTAACCCCTAATTTTTATCCGAAAATCCCCTTTTGGTATTTTCATGTCCCTTTGTGGATCGGGAATTTATGGATGTTTTATCCGCAAAAGAAAATGCTTTAGATATATGAAGATTCTGCTTCTGCAGCCTCCCGTGCAAGATTTCTATGACACGGATATACGTCTTCAGCCCCTTGGCCTTTGCTATCTGAAGGGTGCAATAAAGAAGTTTTTCAAGGAGGATGTCCAGGTAATAGTCAGGGATTACCATAAAGGCAAGGGAAGGCAGGCGATTCCCATTCCCCCTGAATTAGAATATCTTTCCCCATATTACCCCTATCCGGACAAAAGCCCTTTCTCGACCTTCCACCGTTATTATCACTTCGGAGCCCCTTTTGAAAAGATCGCAAAGGATGTGGCAATTGAAAAACCTGGACTGGTAGGCATATCCGCACTTTTTTCACCCTATTACAGGGAGGTCTTCCGATGTGCAGAGGCGATCAAGAGGCTTATTAATGTCCCTATCCTTGCCGGAGGACCTCATGTGTCCTCATTGCCTGCCCATATCCTCGGGCATCCTGATATCGACTATGTCATCAGGGGTGAAGGGGAAATGGCCATGATTGAATTCATCCGTGCCTTAAGGAAAGGTAAAGAGTTTGAAAAGGTTCCAAACCTTGGCTATAAACAGGACTGCCAATTGATTTTCAATCCCATCCATGAGAATTTTCCCCTGGAAGAGATACCCTTCCCCGACTTTTCCGATCTCTTGCTTGAAAATTATAGATTCTCGAAGCGCCCCCTTTGCTTAATGATGACGTCAAGGGGGTGCCCCTTGCATTGCTCCTTCTGCTCAGTTCATGACACATTCGGCCCATATTACAGAAGGCGCGATCCGGACGACATACTGAAAGAGATCGATTTAAGATACCTTGAAGGATACCGGGCATTCGATTTTGAGGATGACAACCTGACCTTTTGCCGTGACGAGATAAAATATATCTGCGAAAGGCTCGCAAGAAGCCCTTATGCCAAAGAGATAACCCTCCTTGCAATGAACGGCATCTCGTATATGAGCCTTGACAGGGGGCTTCTTCTTGCGATGAAAAAGGCGGGCTTCAGTCATCTTAATATCTCGCTGGTCAGTTCAAATCCTGATATGCTTAAATCCGCAAACCGGCCACACAGCATTGATAAATATCATGAGATAGTCCAGGATGCCGCTTCCATAGGATTTAGGATCGTATCATACCAGATACTCGGGCTCCCCGGTGAAACGCTGGAATCTATGATCCAAACAATGGCGACGATGTCAGGTCTTCCCGTCCTCATAGGCGCATCCATCTTTTATCCCGCACCGGGCTCGCCCATAGCCAAAGAATTTAATCCCATGTCCGATGAAGACATACTTAGATCCAGGCTCACCGCCATGTCCATTGAAACGGAAAACTTCAAGAGGGATGATATCTATACCCTCTTCATAACAGCCCGCATCATCAACTTTCTAAAGGGGATCCGGTTTGGAGAAAATACGGTTTCAATATCAGGGGCGTTGGAGGCAGCAAAGGCAAATGGGGGGCGTCCTGCCCTTGGTGCTGAACTGCTTATGAAGCTTTTGAAGACAGGCATACTGTACGCGTGCACAGGCAAAGGATTTCACCCCCTGCCGAGATTCCGTTCAGGGTTGTTTTTCCGGATTTGGAGCCAAATGGACAGGATTATTACCTTGGATGGGGGGAGTATAGTCATTTAGAATCTCTAAGCAGTTCAAAATGCCTTCTCTGGCTTCCCTTATCCCAAAACCTTCTTGAGTTAAGTTGTTTTACTCCACTAAAATCGATTATTGACTACTCATGGTTATTATCGTATTGTGTCTGTGATATTTATTCTTTATTGATATTATACCTTCCACAATTTATTGAGTATTTACGTTGACGAACCAGGTCCTGGAAGGTGTAACTCATCACCAGTACGTGTTTACCATTCCGAAAATAATCCGCCCATATTTTGAATTAAATACAAAAAACTTATGATCAAGTCAAGGGAGATAATTTGCTGCTAAATTGATTAAATTAGCGCCCTTCGGGCGGACTTTGTTAAACCTGCCCGAAAACCCGCATGAAAAAAATGAAAATTCCTATGCGATCAAGATATTATATTGCATTTCCTCGATTTAATTGAAGAAGCTATTAGAGATCAGATTGGAACATCAACTGCGAAACTTTAGTTATCAAAATTAACATTTCTACTTTGTCGCAAAGTGGACATTTCTATTTTGGCATAACACAATAATTGACTGGGCCTCCAAATTTGATGGCCTCGTAAAAAGTCTAAAATGCCCTTAAAAATAAGTTTAATATTATAATTTTGATACATATTTTGTCGATATAATC
>JAFGSM010000010.1 GCA_016934595.1 bacterium
TGATGAAAAACCAAGATTATATCGCCAAAATGCATATCAAATTTATAATATTAAACTTATTTTTAGGTGCATTTTAGACTTTTTATCAGGCCATCAAGTTATGAAAAGAGGAGATGCTGATGGGAAATAGTTCCCAAAAAGGAGAGAAACAATGAAGGCGATAAAGATCATGCCTTGCCTTGATATGAAAAACGGCAGGGTTGTGAAGGGCATAAATTTTATTGACTTGAGGGATGCAGGTGATCCTGTTGAATGCGCTGAATTATATCAAAAAGAGGGGGCGGATGAGCTTGCCATGCTTGATATAGCTGCTACTCTGGAAAACAGGAAAACAAGGCTTGAATGGATAAAGGGTGTTTCATCTGCCATAGATATACCGCTTACTGTTGGAGGAGGCATATCCAGCCTTGAGGACATTGAACTTGTTCTATGTGCAGGGGCCGGCAAGATCTCCATGAACAGCGCTGCCGTAAATGATCCCGATCTTGTTAGTGAATCGGCAAAAAGATTTGGGCCTGAGACGGTCACAGTCGCTATCGACGGCAGAAGGAATAAGAAGATGCCATCCGGATTTGAGCTTGTTATTTCTGGCGGCACCAGACCTGTGGGCAAGGATGCCGCTGCATGGGCGAGGGAGTGTCAAAACCTCGGCGCCGGCGTCATTCTTCCCACAAGCATGGATGCAGATGGTACAAGGGACGGATACGACCTGGAATTTACAAAGGCGATTTCAGATTCTGTCGATATCCCTGTCATAGCATCCGGCGGGGCTGGAAAACTTGAACACTTCTATGATGCGGTAGTCAAGGGGGGCGCAGAGATTTTATTGGCAGCCTCGGTATTTCACTATCGCATATTGAGCATTGGAGAGGTCAAGGCCTTTTTGCGGGAAAAAGGACTGACTGTTCAACAGTGATAAATTTCGTCCGTGAATCCTGGATTCCGGCTTTAGACTGAACATAATTGCTTAATATTTTATACTCGATATCCAAGTTTTTTATAACTCTACTTTTGCACTTTTTTAAAATAAATCATATTTTTCAATAAGATATAGGATCAGCCCAAATAACATGTTTTATCAATATTTTCATAGAGTTACACAAAAAAGTGCAAAAGTAGAGTTATAACTCATAGATTTTAATGAACAATATAAAAAATAATCAATACTCCATTTATACAATAAAATCAACATGTTAGCAATTAAAAGTTTAAAAAACTTGAACATCGAGGGAAACTATGTTTCAAAGTGGCAATGAGTTGATATTTCTGCAGGATATTGAACGGTTACGATAGAATGACGGAAAAGCTGATTTTCATGCCCTTTTGTGAATCAAAGATTCATGGATATTTCAGCCGTAATTATTAAAACATTTTGCCGAAAAGAATGTATAAAGAATATCTATTGTTTTGAGATAATGATTAAATAAACGCTCATGTCCAAACTTACATTGGCCGTCCCCATGAATGAAAATGTATTTTCATGGTAAAAAAAATGTCTATCGAATTCGCTCAGCTTTTAGGAAGAAGGGGTATATGCCTTGAGGGCATGTGCACGAGTTACAGCCTGTTAGCGAAACTCCTGTGGAGCGAGCATTACAGGCTGTTACGAAGGAACCCTAAACCGGAAGGCATATGCCCCTTCGATGGGCTGAATGAAGTGAATAACCTTTTAAATAAATGACGGTTGCCTCGCGCGAGCCTGTCCTGCCGCACGGGGTATGATATTTTCAGCATATTTTGACGGAATATTTTTATAATAATGGATTTAAAGATGCAAGGTATTTTTGGTTTAAAAGAAAAGGAAAGGGCAAAGGAAAAGGACCTTAAGGCATTGGAAGATGCCCTTGCTTACAAGGAAAAGCTTCTTGCCATAACAAATCAAATCCACGCTGCCAAAAGCATAGACGACATTTTTCTCAGGATCCAGGCCGACATTCTGGAGCTGTTCGATGCAGACCGTATTACCATTTATGCCGTTGATCCGGAAAAAAACGAGCTTTTTTCAAAATACAAGGTTGGAGATGAGACAGGAGAGATAAGGGTAAGCATCGATAAAAAAAGCATATCCGGATATGTCGCCTGCGCCAAAAACTTCGTCAATATTGTGGATTCATATAATGATTCTGAATTAAAAAACATAGATTTTGAATTGAGTTTTAATCAACAGTATGACTTCAAAACAGGATACCGCACAAAACAGGTGCTGGCAGCGGCCATATTATTCCAGGGAGAATTGCAGGGCGTCATTCAGCTTATAAATAAGAAAACAGGGGAGAGATTCGGGTCGTCGGAAATATCCTCAATACAGGAAATCGCCAAGATCTTGGGCATAGCGTTTCACAATCAAAAAAAGCTGCAAAAGAAATTATCAACCAAATTCGACTATCTCATTCAAAAAAATATCATTACAGAGGAAGAGCTCAATAATATCATAGTCAAGGCAAGAAAGGACAAGGGCGGGATCATCGGCATCCTTACAAAGGAATACAATGTAAACAAAAAGGATATACTTGACTCCTTATCCAATTTTTACAAATGCCCTTTCATAGAATATGACCCCAAATATGTTATTGACAAGACATTGCTTACAGGCCTGAGCCCCAGTTATCTTGTCAAACAGCTCTGGATCCCCTTCAGGAAAAATAATGAAAAGATAGAGGTATTGCTGGATGATCCGAATAATATCCACAAGATTGACGAAATCAAAAGATATCTAAATTGTTCAGATTTGCTGATTATCGGCGCTCTGCCCGAGGACATACTCAAATACCTGAATGTGACCATCCATAGTTCAAATAAAGATTCAATCAAGATGGACGATCTCCTGACCGAACTGGATATCGAGACTCATGACGAAGAATCGGAAGAAGAATATGAAATAAATGAAACGGATAATACCATAATCAAACTTGCCAATCAGATCATCAGGGATGCTTACAATATGGGGTCTTCGGATATTCACATAGAACCCTATCATGGAAAGCAGCCTACGATTGTCCGGTACAGGACTGACGGAGAATGCAAAAAGGTGCTCGAAGTCCCATCAAATTACCGAAGGGCGCTTGCATCGAGGCTGAAAATCATGTCCAGATTGAACATAGCGGAAAGAAGGCTTCCTCAAAGCGGCAAGATAAAATTCCGTTACAATCAGAAAGACATAGAACTGAGGGTGGAGGTCACGCCTACTGTAGGAGGCAATGAAGACCTTGTGCTCAGGATATTGGCATCCGGAGAGCCGTTGCCGCTTGAAAAAATGAACCTGAGCGACTATAACCTGAAGAATTTTTTAGGCATCATCTCCCAGCCCTATGGCCTTATTCTGGTTGTCGGCCCTACAGGCTCTGGAAAGACAACCATGCTTCATTCGGCCCTCGGACATATAAATAAACCCGACAGGAAGATATGGACTGCCGAAGACCCTGTCGAAATAACACAGTTCGGGCTGCGCCAGGTTCAGGTGAATTCCCAGATCGGGCTTACTTTTGCAAATTGCATGCGCTCATTCCTCAGGGCGGATCCCGATGTGATCATGGTGGGGGAAATGAGAGACAAAGAGACCGCTTCCATAGGCATAGAGGCATCCCTGACCGGGCATCTCGTTTTCAGCACACTTCACACAAACAGCGCACCTGAGACGATAGTAAGGCTCATGGATATGGGCATGGATAGATTCAATTTTGCGAACGCCCTGTTGGGAATACTTGCGCAGCGCCTTTTAAAGACCCTTTGCAAGGACTGCAAGGAAAAATATCAACCATCCAGGGAAGAATATGATAGCATTGTGCATGAGTATGGCGATGAACTCTTTCATAAAAAGATCGGGATACAGTATTCTGATAAATTGACGTTCTACAGGCCTAAAGGGTGTCCAAACTGTGAAAATTCGGGCTATAAAGGGCGTATGGGCATTCATGAGCTTCTTGTAGGCACTGATGATATAAAGAGGATGATAATCGAAGGCTCTGATATTAACCTGATAAGGGACAGGTCAATCGAAAACGGCATGTCAACCCTGAAACAAGATGGCATAACAAAAGTCTTCAAGGGTTATACGGACATGCTTCAGGTGCGCAAGGTCTGTATAAAATAGCAGATTTCATGTTTTAAAATGTCTATATTTGAAATAAAACCTTCCCTGCAATTAGAGCATGCCAGGCAATGCTTGCAGGAAGAGCTGAGAAACTCATTATTAAAGGGGAAGATGGAGGGCTGTTTCTGCCCTGATGCAGGATATATACACCGTATCGAAGTATCTATGGATAAAATAGATCCTTTGATCTGGCTTAAGAATCAATCCCATTCCATAAAAACATTCTGGTCGGACAGGGAAGGCGCTTTCAGAATGGCAGGTTTGGGGATCGCTCATCTATTCATGGGCAATTTCCCCGTTGACTACCGGTCGTTATTTTCCAGGCTGAACAAGACCCTTTCCTTATCCCATCCCGATTTGCGCTATTATGGCGGGCTGCGTTTTGACCAGTCTCAGAGGGAGGATGATGTATGGAATTCATTTGATGACTACCGTTTTGTCATACCACGTTTTGAGGTTTTATGTAAAAATGAGACCGCTTATCTGGCATGTAATTTTGAATGGCCTCAAAAGGAGGATGCTCATACCTGCTATGAAAAGTTGTCATCCGAAATAGATCATTTGCGGTTTATCCATGATTACGATTGTGATAATCAGAAACTCCCTGCCGTACTTGCAAGGGATGATATCCCGGACTGGAAACAATGGGAGGAAAGTGTACAGATCGTTATGCGGTTGCTTGAGCAGGGTGAATTGCAAAAGATCGTCCTGGCCAGAAAATCCATACTCACATTGGACCGTAGGCTGGATCCCTTACTCCTGCTTTGCCGGCTGGCGGAAAAAAATTCCCGTTCCTTCCATTTCTGCTTTCAGATTAAAGGCGGCGCTGCCTTTATCGGGGCTACACCCGAGCTTCTTTACAGCCGCAACCATCAAAATATATATAGCGAAGCGATCGCAGGCACGCGCCCCCGGAGAGTCGATCCTGAAGAAGATCAAAGTGTAAGGGAGGAATTGCTTAACAATGACAAGGAGCTTCGCGAACATCGCTGGGTGAGCGGCATGATCAGGCATAACCTTGAGCCGATTTGCAGTTCCTTTGAAACCATCGCTCATGAAACACTGTTAAGCCTCCTTCATGTGCATCATCTTTACAGCCGGTTTCGTGGAGAATTGAAAGAAAGTACAGGGGATTGGGATATTTTGGCAACCCTTCAGCCTACCCCTGCAGTTGGCGGGTTTCCCAGGCAGATTTCCCTGAAAAAGATCGCCCAGATCGAACCCTTTGACCGTGGCTGGTATGCCGGGCCTGTCGGCTGGGTAGGCAAAGACTCTGCCGAGTTTACAGTGGGCATCCGGTCAGCGCTGGTTTTGGGCAATGAGATATCCCTTTTCGCAGGCTCCGGAATAGTCGAGGGTTCACATCCTCAAAAAGAATGGGAAGAGAATGAAAGCAAGCTCATGAATTTCACGGAATTATTCGGAAACTATTGTTCTTTACCCTGATCGAAGGCTATAGTAATCTATATCCTAATCTGAAGTCATGACATCATATTCTGAAAATATCAACACACTATGGGGCGCTTTAATCATTGAGGAACTCTTCCGTAATGGTGTAACCTGTTTTTTTGTCTCACCTGGTTCCAGATCTGCGCCATTGACAATTTCCGTGGGGAGGCATCCTCAAATAAAAGGATTGATATGTAATGACGAAAGGGGCGCTGCGTTTTGCGCCCTTGGATATGCCCGTGCAGCCATGAGGCCAGCAGCGCTTATCTCCACATCAGGAACGGCCGTGGCCAACTATTTCCCCGCTGTAATAGAGGCTTCGATGGACTGCATCCCCTTGATTGTCCTTTCCGCTGACCGTCCGCCTGAATTGCTCCAAACAGGCGCAAATCAGGCGATCAAGCAGCCTGACATCTTTGGCGGGTATATCCGCTGGCGTTTTGACATGCCATGCCCGGATGAAAAGATAAAGCCTGAAATGGTTCTTACAACCATAGATCAGGCAGTTTATCAGGCATTGCATCCGCCTGCCGGGCCTGTTCATTTAAACTGTATGTTCCGTGAGCCCTTGGAGCCAATAAATCAGGAGATGCCCAAGGGCTATCTGAGCCGCTTGATGGAATCCAGGCCCTATACCCGTTATGAATATTGTTTATCCTCAGCAATAAGCAAGGATTTACAGCCTCTGATCGAGCTGATCAATATGACAAGGCGGGGGTTGATTGTGGCAGGCAGGCTTGGTTCCGAAAAAGAAAGAGAGGCTGTCATAAGGCTGGCGGAAAGGATTAATTGGCCTTTTTTTGCAGACATCACATCAGGGCTTCGCACAGGCTGTCATACCAGCAATCATATCGCTTACTTTGATCAAATCCTTATGTCCGAAAAATTCATTGGCCGGTTTAATCCTGAGGTTATCCTGCATCTTGGCGGGCAGGTCGCTTCCAAAAGGTTTCTGCAATATCTGGAGACCCATTCCTTGCAGAACTATATCCTGGTCGAGGATAATCCCTTTAGACGTGACCCTGCACATAGAGTAACCTGGCGGCTGGAGTCCGGCATTTGCGGTTTCTGCGAGGCGTTATCCTGTAAAATAAACCCTCAATCGGATGCGGACTGGCTGAGTGATCTTAAAAAAAGATCCGGCATTGCCGGGAAAACGATCGACAATTTTTTGAAAAAAGAGACTGTTTTAAATGAGCCTGCCATCGCCAGGCTTGTCTCGCAAAATATCCCTGCAGGGCACGGCCTTTTTCTGGCAAGCAGCATGCCTGTCAGGGATATGGATATGTATGCCGACCCTTATGGACATAATGTAAGGGTGGGGTCAAACAGGGGCTGCAGCGGCATTGACGGCACCATTGCAAGCGCCGCAGGCTATGCGATCGGGACAAATATGCCATTGACCCTGCTCATAGGCGACCTCGCCTTTTTGCACGATCTTAATTCGCTTTATCTTCTTAAAATCATAACCCAGCAGGTGATTATTATATTGATAAACAATAATGGAGGAGGGATATTTTCCTTCCTGCCTATAGCCGGATTTCACGATGTGTTCGAGGCTTTTTTTGCAACGCCCCATACCTTGACATTCAAACATGCGGCAGGGCTTTTTGATATAAAATATTATCAGCCCTCCACATGCGGGGATTTTCTTGACTGTTATAAAGATGCGATCAATCTGGGGAAACCAGCCATCATTGAGATACAGACACAAAGGGAAGGGAATCTCGCTTTGCACAAGCGTCTTCAAAAAGAGATCAAGGATGCGCTGGAGGGGGTATAAAAGACCGCCCATGCCCGCTGCGGGATAAACACAACTATGGGAATAGATCAAATTGCACTATCAATGGCACGGCGCTATCAGGGATAAATCTCAGTTTATGACTTTTCAAAATTGTGGGGAATTATACGCCTTAAAGAAAAGGCATCCTTCATATCAACAGAATATTGAGCATTTCCCCACTGTTGTTTTCTTGCATGGATTTATGGGATCAGGTGAGGACTGGAAACCTGTCATCAAAATGCTCTCTCCTTGTTTTGCTTCACTTACATTAGATTTGCCAGGCCATGGCAAGACACTCAATTTAAATAAAGACAACTGTTACACCATGCAATCTACTGCCAATGCTGTCATTCATCTCCTTGATCGCCTGCACATAATGAAATGCCATCTTGTGGGTTATTCCCTGGGAGGCAGGCTGGCGCTTTTTCTGGCGCTTTATTTCCCTGAGCGTTTTATAAAGGTGATTCTGGAATCCGCATCAGCCGGTTTAAAAACCGAATCAGAAAGGCTATCCCGTCAAGAACGGGACAGCAGGCTGGGTATTGAGTTAGAACATGGTGAATTGCATCTCTTCCTGGAGAATTGGTATAATCAGCCAATCTTTAAATCGCTGAAGGCGCATCCTGACTTTCATAAGCTTTTTAAAAGGCGTTTGAAAAACAGCCCATCAGGTCTGGCAAGATCCCTGCGGTTTATGGGGACTGGCAGTCAGCCAAACCTGTGGCCAATGCTTAGAAATAATAGAATCCCTTTGCTTCTGCTTGCAGGTGGCATTGACGAAAAATTCAAGGCCATAGCGTATCAAATGGCGGAAGAATGTGCCTGTGCTAAGGTCAAGATTGTGGATGGATGCGGGCATAATATCCATTTTGAAAAACCGGGGGATTTTGCATTACATATAGAGGGGTTTTTAATCCAAGGGGAGAAATAGAAAATGGGCGGCTCAGTTTCATGGATTGAGGCAAAGATGTTTACGGATATAAAATACCACAAGGCTGAAGGGATCGCAAAGATCACCATCAACCGGCCGGAGGTCAGAAACGCATTCCGGCCATTGACTGTTATGGAGATGTCCATGGCATTGGAGGATGCCAGGGAAGACCCTGAAACCGGAGTCATCATATTGACAGGGGAAGGAGAAAAGGCATTCTGTTCAGGCGGAGACCAGAGAGTGCGCGACGATTCGGGTTATAAGGATGAAAAAGGGATTAACCGTCTCAATGTACTGGAATTCCAAAGGCAGATCCGTACCTGCCCCAAACCCGTTATAGCTATGGTGGCAGGCTATGCTATTGGAGGGGGGCATGTGCTCCATCTTATGTGCGATTTGACCATTGCCGCTGACAATGCAGTATTTGGTCAAACTGGCCCAAAGGTAGGATCATTTGACGGGGGTTTCGGCGCAAGCTATATGGCACGTGTTGTAGGGCAGAAAAAGGCGCGTGAGATATGGTTTTTGTGCAGGCAATACTCAGCGCGACAGGCCCTTGATATGGGGCTTGTGAACGCTGTAGTCCCTCTGGAGAAACTGGAGGAGGAGACAATCGCATGGTGCAGGGAAATCCTCGCAAATTCCCCCACTGCGATTCGGTGCCTGAAGGCGGCGCTCAATGCCGATTGCGACGGCCAGGCAGGCCTTCAGGAGCTTGCAGGCTGCGCCACCATGCTTTTTTATATGACCAAAGAGGCTCAGGAAGGAAGGGACGCATTTCTTGAGAAACGCAGGCCTGATTTCACAAAATTTACCCGCAAACCCTGATGGTCTCGCAAAAACTCAGGGCCATGAAAACTTCCAATAGGGATTTTCATGTGAAGAAAATATGATGGCCTCGTAAAAAGTCTAAAACGTTCCTAAAAATGAGTTTTATATTATAAATTTGCTGTCTATTTTGGCGATATAATCATGGTTTTTCAGCATCTAAATTACTTTTTACGAGGCCATCAAATATGGAAGAAGAGGCAAAATCCTTAGCAGGCATATGGATAATGGCCAGCAGGCCAAAGACGTTGTGGGCGGGCATTTCGCCTGTCATAATAGGCACAGCCATGGCCTATAGCGACGGCAAGGCCCACTGGTTGTCGGCATTTCTGGCCTTCTTTGGCGCTGTCATGATTCAGATCGGGACAAATTTTGCAAACGACTATTTCGATTTTATTCATGGGGCAGATCAAAAAGACCGGCTGGGACCTAAACGTGTCACTCAGGCCGGCCTTGTAAAACCAAAAACAATAAAGACCGCCTTTGTCATAGTCTTTTCGCTTGCAGCCCTGGCAGGGCTCTATCTTGCGATTCGGGGGGGATGGCCTGTGATCATAATCTGCATACTGTCCATTATATCAGGGATACTTTATACAGGAGGTCCATTTCCATTAGGATATCACGGTTTGGGGGACCTTTTTGTGCTGATATTCTTCGGGCTTGTTGCTGTAGGGGGGACATATTATGTGCAGGCATTGGAGATAAACGAATATGTGATCATCGCAGGGTTTGCGCCAGGCCTGTTGTCCACAGCCATACTTACCGTCAACAACATGAGGGACATCCACACAGACCGCCAGGCAGGGAAGAAGACCCTTGCTGTGCGCTTCGGTGAAAGGTTTGCCCGCATGGAATATATTGTAAGCGTCCTTGCCGCCTGCCTGCTTGTGCCCGTATTGCTATATTTTTTGTCTCCGGGCCATCCCTTTGCCCTTATCGCCACAATAGCGTGTATCTTTGCCTTGCCATCCATTAAAAAAATCCTCAGCGAAAAACCAGGCCCGGTATTCAACCGGATCCTGGCAAACACTGGGGGGCTTTTACTGCTCTATAGCATGCTTTTCTCCATCGGCTGGATATTATGAAGATAGCCTCTTTAGATATCTTTCGATACGCACTTCCTCTGACGCGGCCCCTTCTAATGATGGGGCATGAAATCCGGTTGCGCTCAGGGCTTATAATCCGCGTAAAAGATGAGAATGGCAACGCCGGATACGGAGAGATAGCCCCTTTCCCTGGGATAAATCAGGAAGATGTAAAAGACGCCCTTCGACAATTGATTGATATAAATGGGAATAACGTTATCATTTCAGAAGATTTAAGGGCACTGGACGGGGCGTTTGAGCGATGGCTGAGCTGTCTTAACCTTTTTCCATCTGTGCGTTTCGGTATCGAATCTGCAATGCTTAATCTTTTAGCTGTGGAAAAAAGCCTTCCCCTTTATGAACTGTTAGGTGAAAATCATCACAAAAATGTGCTGGTAAATGGATTATTGACAGGTTATGAAGAAGGCATAAAAGAAAAGGCAAGACGGCTGGCAGAGGACGGATATACGGCGATCAAGCTGAAGGTCGGACATGACCTGCTGGAAAGGGATGTCGATAGAGTAAAGGCCGTAAGGGATGCAATATCCGGGAATGTTGCGTTGCGGTTGGACGCAA
This sequence comes from bacterium, assembly GCA_016934595.1. GTDB lineage: Bacteria > SZUA-182 > SZUA-182 > DTGQ01 > JAFGSM01 > JAFGSM01. The sequence continues at coordinate 10,743 of JAFGSM010000010.1, forward strand.
ACCGCTCATGGGGACTGCCGGATGCGATTTCATTTGGAAGGGCCGTTGCCGGATATGACATAGATTATATTGAAGAGCCTCTATTTGATCCTGTCGGGATTCCTGAATTCTTTGAAAAAACCGGCATCCCTGCCGCTCTTGATGAATCACTTAAATGCATTTTGCCAAATGATTTAAATCTTAAAAAAGGGATTAAGGCGCTTGTCTTGAAACCCTGCGTCTTAGGCGGTATTGAAAAGACCGTACAATTTTCGAGGCTTGCACTGAAACAGGGCGCCATCCCTGTGATAAGCAGCGCATTTGAATCAGGATGCGGTCTTTCGGTTCTCGCTCAACTGGCGGCGGTATTTACCCCTTCAGAAGCGGCTATGGGGCTTGATACATATAAATGGCTGAAGGAAGATATACTTGTCGAACCATTCAATGCAAGGCATGGAATGATAGATGTTGAAGAGGTTTATACGAACAGCCTGCATCTTCGCGATGATATGCTGAGGCAGGTAAACCTTCATGGCCTAATTTGAGTGTAACCAAAACATATTTTCCTGATACATAATCCATCAAACAGCCCCGCAGCAAACGGGCGATTCATTACGTGTTCCTGTTATCACCATGTGCAAGACCTGGCTCAATCTTCTTGTGTCAAAAGGTTTTGATATCATTGCCTTGAATCCATATCTTTCAAAACCCAACATCACAGGGTCATCTAAATAGCCGCTTGACACGATAAGTTTTGCATCGGGATCGATCTCAAGCAGTAGCTTAGACGCTTCTTTGGCCCCAATCCCTCCCGGTATGGTAATATCCATAATTACAGCAGCATAAGGTATTTTCATCTCTTTTGCCTTTTTATAAATATCTATAGCATCTTTGCCATCCTTTGCAGAGTCCACATTATATCCAATCCTTGTGAGCATAAGAGCGGCCACCCTGCGCACAGACTCCTCATCGTCCATCACGAGAACCCTCCCCTCCCCCTGGAATATCTCATCATCTGTGTCAGCAGGCTTATTAGAAGGGTCTTTGAGGGTTGCAGGCAAATAAATGGAAAAGACCGCGCCGGTGCCGACGCTCGATCTTACATCGATATGCCCGCCATGTTTCCTTATTATGGAATAGGACGTGGCTAGTCCAAGGCCGCTGCCTTTCTGTTTTGTTGTAAAGTACGGATCGAATATCTTGTTTATATAATTCTCTGGTATTCCCACCCCATGGTCTTCAATAGCGACCTTTACATACCTCCCCCTTTTCAAAATGCGGCATTTTTTCCAGCCGTTTTCTATATTCTCAGCACTCAAATTTATAGTCCCGCCTTCAGGCATGGCCTGATCCGCATTTATTACAAGATTATTCACTACCTGGCAGATCTGTCCCTCATCTATCTCAACAGGCCATATATCATCCGGTATGGAAAAACAGCATTTAATCTTCGATCCTTTCAGAGCAAAGCAAGCAGAATCCCTCAACAACCCTGAGATATTTGCTGTCTTTTTGACCGGATCCCCTCCCCTTTTTGAAAACGTCAGGAGCTGCTGAGTCAATGTCTTTGCATGCAGGGTCGCCTTTTCCGCCTCTGTCAGGGCATTGCATACGATGCTGTCAGGCTCAAGGAATGATTTGGCGTAGCTGATATTCCCCATGATTGGGGTCAGGATATTATTAAAATCATGGGCTATGCCTCCGGCAAGTATGTCTATGGATTCGAGTTTTTGGAGCTTTATCACATCATCCTCCATTTTGCGCCTCTCTGTGACATCCCTTCCCACGCCCACAATAGCAATCACATTCTTATTTTCATCAAGCACGGCCTTGTCCGCCCATGAAAGCCATCTCCATCCGTATCTTGTCATCGCCCTTTGCTCCACATAACATGAATAAGGCGGCACATAAAGATCTTCCATGGCCTTTTCTGTGATCCCCCTGTCCTCTTCATGCACAAGAGGCATGAACCTCTTGCCAAGCAGCTCCTTCTCTGTCTTGCCGAACATCTCACAGTACGTCGGGCTGACAAACAGAAACCTGCCTTCGGTATCGACCTTAACCACAAGGTCTGTCTGATTTTCAATAAGAAGGCGGTATTTTTCCTCGGACACCCTGATGGCCTCTTCGTTTTGTTTTCTTTCGGTGATATCTGTATGGATGCCGATTATTCCGGTTATCTCTCCTTTGTCATCCATTATCGCATCGATCCTGGCTTCCACAGGTATTATGCGGCCGCCTTTGGCGATTATTTCATATTCGCCGCTCCACGACCCATTCGACAATAGTGTCTCGAAAATCCCTTTTGTTTTATTTTTATCTTTATACAATCTGTGAATGCCGGCATTTTCTTTTATCTCATCCAGTGTATATTCAGTCATTTCAACAAAGGATCTGTTCACAAACACAGGCCTTCCGGTTTTGTCAGTTATAAGAATCGCGTCGCTTGCGTTTTCGATGGCCTTTCTGAATCTCAGCAGGCTTTCATCCGACATCTTCCGCTCACTCATATCTATGGATACGCCAATGGTTGCAATCATCCCGCCTTTTGAATCAAGGATGGGATATGTTGTAAAAAATGCAGGGAATCTTTCCCCTGACTTTCGAATTAGTATGGTCTCACCATTAAATCCTTTTGATAGATCCTTCATTGTCTCGATCATTTCAGGAAAACTTTCCACGTCTTCCTTAAGATGGAGCATTGCAACCGGTTTTCCGATGACCTCTTCCCTGCTGTAACCGAATATCCTCTCAGCCCCCGGGCTGAACTCAATGATTTTGCAATCCTTTCCATTAACATCTGTCATTATAAAGGACACATTGTCAGCCGCGTTAAATAACGCCCGCAGCCTTTCGTTGCTCTCCTGAAGTTCCCTTTTTGATTGAAAAAGCTTTAAATACAAGTCATTAAATTCATTGGCCAGTTGCCCGATCTCATCCCTTGGATATGTATTTTTTTCTGCAATCCTTCCTGCCTTGATTCCTTTTATCAGATCTGTCAATGGCTTGAGCGCTATCTGGATTATGATGCAGATCAAAATGATGCCTGCCAAAAAGGCGATGAGAAAGAACCTTGTGATCAAATTCACTTCCTTCTTTGCGCTTCTTATAATATCCGGTTTGGGCTGCTGAACGATGATGCCCCATCCCGTTTCCTTTATGGGCCTGTACACGGCGATCCAAATCTCATTTTCATAATTATATTCCATAACGCCGCTTTCTCCATTAACAGCCCGCTTTACAGGATGGTAGTCTATAAGGCTATATTCTTCCATATTTTCCGGACACAAGCCTAATTTGGGATGGGCTATGATCCTGCCGGTGGAAGAGACGATATACGCATATCCATTTTCTCCGACCTCGGTTTTCATAATTGTATTGAGAAGGCTATTCTCTTTTGAAATATTGAACACGCCTCGAAATAATCCAATGGGTTCCATTTCATTAGAATGTATAGGGGTGGAAAATCCGCTCACCAGTATATTGTCATGGGTTAGAATGAGGTCAAGCGCAACTGTGCGATTTTTTTCGAATGTATCTTTAACCCATCCCATATTGCGCTCAGGGATTTTGTTTCCAACGAAATAGGGCTTTTCTGGAAATGACACCCATACGCCCTTTTTATCCAGGGCAAAGAAATAATCATAAAATTGACTGATCTGGTCCATTTCGGAAATCGTCCTGTTGAGTTTCTCCTTTTCCATTGAAACGATGTCAGGATGCCTTGCGATGGTTTCCAGTTCGTTAATCGCCCTCTTGAATGTTAACTCTGCGTTTTCAAGGATCTGAATGGCCATTTCTTCCTGTATATGTGTGGCCGCCTTTATATTCTTTTTTATAAGCATAGGTGTGATGCAGATTGTCTGCGAAAGCAGCACCAGTCCGAAAACCAGGATCATAACCGCTATAACTTTGAACTTTACGCTATGTATGTTCAATATCCCTCTTAACATGTCTTATATCTTCTTAAAATATATTAGTGTTTATCTGCTTTCTTCACCCATGAGAAGGGGCATATGCCTTTCGGTTTTCTTCATCCATGAGAAGGGGCATATGCCTTTCGGTTTAGGGTTCCTTCGTAACAGCCTGTAAGGCTCGCTCCA
>JAFGSM010000011.1 GCA_016934595.1 bacterium
CGAAACCATTGGGGATTGAGGTCTATACTATCAAAATGGACATTTCTACTTTGGTGAAAAATGGACATTTCTATTTTGGCTTGACACGGGTTTATTTTTTTCTTGATTTTCGATAGACTATTATATATTATTGAAATATCCTTAAATCAAACATGCGCAAGACTTATGAATCTCTAAAATATCGGATCCCGTGTCAAGCACGGAATGACAAAATATAGCAAAATCGACTTTTTGCGAGACCATCAAAGGATAATAAGCGAATCGTTATATGAATCAAGACAATTCAAATATAAATGATGATATGCGCATTACCATGGGAGGGTTCTGGATAAGATCCCTTGCCTTCACAACCGATATCATAATAATATATGCCCTTCAGTCCATCCTGTCTTTGACTGTCAGGCTTGGCATTTTAACAGGCGCCCGCGTTCTTGATATGTCGCACAGCGCCTTTTTTGATTTAAAAACATCAATGATCAATTTTATAAAAATATTCGTCATCTGCGCATACTTTATTTATTTTCATGCCACAACAGGCCAGACACTTGGGAAACGGGTGTTCCGCCTCAGGGTAGTAAGTGCCGAGGGAATGACTATCGGCTTTGTCAGATCGGCCTTAAGGTTTATCGCATATATTATATCTGCACTGCCATTGTGCATGGGATTTATACTGATAGCATTAAATCATAAAAAACAAGGGCTTCATGATTTTGTTTGCCAAACATACGTAATAAAAACCTGTAAGTCCGCCTCACATGCCTATGAATCATAAAAAAGAATCAACAACATCATTGACATATGAATACTGTAAATGATAACATTTTTTTTAAAAATCTTTTCTAAGGAGAAACAAGCAGATGAATCGCAATAAATTTCTTATAGTTATGGTTATTTTGTTCCTGATTTTTTTATCTTCAGGACAATTTTTCACTGTCTATACGGATCTTCTCTGGTTTCAGGCCATTAGATACAGCTCTGTATTCTGGACCATGCTTTTTGCAAAATTTTATATATTGTCCATCTTCGCCGCAGTATTTCTTGTTCTGTTCTGGATAAATATCTACATCGCCAGATTCATAAAACCCAACCGGCTTAACTGGAAAATACCCATCAGAAAGCAGGACGCCATTCATATAATGGAGTTCGAACCCCGCCAGGTAAACCGTTTTATCGTGTTTTTCAGTATCCTGCTTGCCTTATTTATGGGTTTATGGCCGGCTATGGCCAAATGGGAATCTTTTCTTAAATTCTTTTTTCAGGTACCTTTTGGCAAGACGGATCCCATATTTGGAAAAGATATCGGCTTTTTTGTCTTTTCATACCCCATTCTCAGCTTCATACAAAAATGGCTCTTTTATGCGGTTGCCGCATGTCTTTTAACATCAGGATTTATCTATCTGAAAGATCAGGCAATCCATCTGAAACTCGGAGATTTTCGATTTGCAAGGCGAGCCAAGGCACATCTGTCATCCCTGTGCGCTATTCTGCTTATCTTGATCGCATGGGACAAAAGACTGAAGATGTTCGGCCTGCTTTACTCTCCAAGGGGTGCGGCATTCGGCGCAAGCTATACAGACATGCACGCACAGATGGTCGCATACTGGGCTATGCTGGTAATAGCCGCTGCATGCGCCATCCTTTTCTGGTTGAACATATCATCGAGGGGATGGAAGCTGCCCTTGATAGGCGTAGGGGTAATGCTGATTGTATCCATACTTATAAGCGGTTTGTATCCTTCTGTTATACAAAGATTTATTGTTATCCCTAATGAGCTGACAAAAGAGACTCCTTACATCAAAAACAATATCTTGTATACACTGATAGCTTACAATCTGGATTCAATAGAGGAAAAGGATTTTGAGGCATCAGAAACTTTGACGATGGAGGATATCAATAATAACTCAGCGACTGTAAAGAATATAAAGATCTGGGACAAAAGGCCGCTCAAGCAGACTTATGCGCAAATGCAGGAACTTCGGCCTTATTATAAATTCACCGGCATCGATGAAGACAGATACTGTATAGACGGCCAGTATACCCAGGTGATGCTTTCGGGAAGGGAGCTTATCCAGGAACAGCTCCCAGAAGAGGCAAAGACGTGGGAAAACCAGCAATTCAAATACACGCACGGCTATGGACTTTGTATGAGCCCTGTTAATCATGTGACTGAAAAGGGCCTTCCTTCCTTGATTATCAGGGATATCCCCCCCTTGTTCCCCAACAGCCTTGAGGTAGTCAGGCCGCAAATCTATTACGGGGAAAACACATCGAACTATGTCATTGTCAATAACAAAAGCGGGGAATTCGACTATCCGAAAGGAGACAAGAATGTTTACACCGATTATACCGGATACGGCGGTGTCCCTATAGGTTCTTTATTGGCAAAAACATTGTTTTCCTTTCGTTTTTCAGACCCGAAGATATTTCTGACAGGCTACACGAAACCCGACAGCCGCATCATGTTCCACCGTTCTATAAGGGAAAGGGTACGCACCGTGGCCCCATTCCTGACATTTGACCGCGACCCGTATCTTGTTTTGGGGGATGGACGTTTGTTCTGGATACAGGACGCCTATACAACAACGGACAAATATCCGTATTCAGAGCCATACCGCCTCCCCCCTGAATCGGAAGATGCAAGCACCCCCACGACACCTTTCGGCATCATGAAATCCCAGGCAAGTTTTATGAGCCGCAGGATAAATTATATACGCAATTCTGTAAAGATAGTAATAGACGCATATAACGGCAGCATGGATTTCTATTTGAGCGATCATCAGGATCCTATCATATCTACATATAGCCGGATATTCCCTGACCTGTTTAAAAAAATGGACGAGATGCCGGACTATTTACTATCCCATATCCGTTACCCCAGGGATTTATTTAATATACAAACCCGTATGTATGCGACATATCATATGCATGACCCACAGGTATTTTACAACAAAGAAGACCTCTGGGAAGCCCCTGTAAAGATTTCCGGCCAGGGGGAGACCCTGGAATACAACCGGCTGATGGACCCCTATTACGTCACCCTACAACTGGAAAATAAGGAAAAAGAAGAATTTCTAATAATGCTTCCGTTCACACCCTATGGGGAAAAGAAGAACAACATGATCGCATGGATGTGCGCAAGGTGTGACAGTGAGGAATACGGAAAGCTGCTTGTATATAAATTTCCAAAGGAAAAACTCATATACGGTCCAAGGCAGATAGAGGCCAGGATCGACCAGCAGACCGAGATATCAAGCGAGCTGACACTCTGGAGTCAGAGGGGTTCAGAGGTGTTCAGGGGCGAATTATTGGTTATACCAATAGAAAAATCTATCATATATATCGAACCCGTGTACCTTATGGCTTCACAGGACGAGCTTCCTGAACTAAAAAGGGTGATAGTGGCCTTTGGCGACACCGTTGAGATGAGGCAAACCCTGGATGAGGCTCTTAAGGCTGTTTTTTTGAAAAACAAAGGCAAATCTGTTAATGAAAAGAGGGATGCATCCAAGATGACTGGAGCATCCGCCTTACCCTCTTTGCCTGAAACAGGCTCCTTGCCAGAGCTTATCAGACAGGCAAATGACCTTTATAATGAGGCCGTTCGATATCAAAGATCGGGTGATTGGACAAAATATGGAGAAAAACTGGAAAATTTAAGATCTGTATTGCAAAGGATGTCCAAGCTGACATCTGAGAAAGATCTATAATGAATCACAAAGAATCTATATATATCTATACAAGCTATATAAGCCATATAAAAAACCCCGGTTTTATAAGGCGACTCTTTGGATTGTCTCTGATTTGGGTTTCCTTGCTTGGCATTGCGCCAGGCTGCGCATCAAAACAAACCAGGATGCAGGAATCCATCCGCCATTATGAGTATGGCCTTCTCTATCTTGGCAATGAAAACTGGCCTCAGGCTTACACTGAATGTGACAAGGCTGTCAGGCTCAATTCTGAGAACGACAGCGCTCATTATTGTCTCGGGATTTCCTTATATTTTCAGGGCAAATTCGAAGAGGCGGTTCTGTCTTATCAAAGGGCTATTGAGATAAATCCCCAAATCCCTCAATATTATAATAATATAGCCGCTGCCTGCGCCAAGCTGAAAAAATGGGAAGATGTGATACGGTATAGCAGGACAGCACTTGAAACGCCATCCTATTCAACCCCTGAATTTGCATATTACAATCTCGGCTCCGCTTATCTCAATCTGGGTAAAACGCAGGAGGCCGTTGAATCCTTTTATAAATCGAGGACGGAAAACCCCCAATACATCGACACACACATGCAGCTTGGCAAGGCCCTTATTCATTTGAAAGATTTCCAGGCAGCTATCGAGAGTCTGAACGAGGCAAAGAGGCTGGAAGCTATAGCTTCCACAAATGATAAAGTATTCCAGGCAGAGATAGAATACTGTCTGGGACAATCCTTTTTTGGAATTGGAGACCTTGTTTCAGCAAAGGCCGCCTTTCTGGCAGCCATAAACAAAGATCCTAAAGGCAGCATAGCCGAGAGATCTACAAGCTATTTGAATGATATACAAAAAATCCTTGTGCAGCAATAGGCAATAAAAAATGTCTGAAAATAAACAAAACTGGATAAAAAGACTTGCCCACGGCCTGAGCAAGACTCATAATAGTCTGATAAAAAGGATAGATGCGCTGCTCTGGAACCGGCCCAACTTAAGCCCTGAATTGATCGAGGAACTGGAAGAAACCCTTATACTCGCTGATTGCGGTGTGCAAACCAGCTCCCTTATCATAACCAGGCTTAAGGAAAGATACGAAAACGAAAGGGATGTCCCTTCCTGCGATATACTGAAGGCCGTAATATTGGAGATACTGCAAAAGGCATATGCCCCACTGAACACCGCTTCATTTAAACCTTTTGTAATGATGGTGCTTGGGGTAAATGGAGTTGGGAAAACGACTACTATCGCAAAGATGGCTAACAGGTTAACGGATCAGGGCCGCCATGTGATACTTATAGCAGGAGACACCTTCCGTGCCGCTGCCATCGAACAACTTCAGATATGGGCGGACAGTATCAATGTAAAACTCATCAAGCATCAAATAGGATCGGATCCTTCTGCGGTTGTATTTGACGGGATTCAGGCAGCGCGCACAAGAGGTACGGATTGCGTGATTGTGGATACAGCAGGGCGTCTTCATACCAAGAAGAATCTTGTGGCTGAACTGGAAAAAATGAAAAAGGTTATGGGCAGGGAAATACAGGGAGCTCCTCATGAGACCCTTTTGGTTTTGGATGCCACTACAGGACAAAATGCCATACAGCAGGCAAGGGAGTTTCATCAAAAGATAGGGTTAACAGGCATTGCTCTTACAAAACTGGACGGCACAGCAAAAGGGGGCATTATAATAAGCATTGCCAACGAACTAAGCATCCCTGTCAAGCTTATTGGGATAGGCGAAGGCATAGATGACCTGAGGGATTTTGACCCTCATTTGTTTGTCGATGCACTTTTTGAAGAAAGCGAGGCTGGTTTTTAGTGCAGAGGGAAGATCAAAAATATATGACGCTGGCATTAAGCCTTGCAGAAAAGGGGAAGGGCATGGTGAGCCCAAACCCGCTTGTCGGAGCAGTAGTGGTAAAGGATGACCGTATTTTAGGACAAGGATACCACGCCCGCTACGGAGACATGCATGCAGAGGTCAAGGCATTACAGGATGCAGGAACAGATGCAAGAGGGGGAACATTATATATCAATCTCGAACCCTGCTGTCACCATGGAAAGACCCCGCCATGCGTGGATGAAATCATTAAGGCAGGCATAGCAAGGGCCGTAATATCAATGAATGACCCGAACCCCCTTGTAAACGGCAAAAGCGTAGACATACTTAAAAAAAACGGCATAGAGGTAAGGATGGGCGTCCTCGAAAAAGCGGCTTGCAAATTGAACGAATTCTTCCTCAAGTATATCACTACGAAAACCCCCTTTGTCATACTCAAGTCCGGCATGAGCCTTGACGGCAAGGTCGCCACAAAGAGCGGCGACTCAAAATGGGTCACCAGCGAACATTCAAGAAAATTTGTGCATTTGTTACGCAACCAGATAGATGCCACACTTGTGGGAATCGAGACCATCCTTAGGGATGATCCCCAGTTGACTACCAGGCTCGCAGGCGTGCATGGCAGAGATCCAAAAAGGGTGGTAATAGACAGCCTTCTCAGGGTGCCTTTAAAGGCCCGCATCTTCACCCAGGGCTCAAAGGCGGAAAATATTATTGTGTCCACAACCTATAATTCGACATCAGAAAGGATAAAAACCCTGAAGGCCGCAGGGGCAAGGCTGTTATTTGTAAAGCCAAGGGATAAAAACAGGGTGGACCTGCAGGACATGATCAGGGAATTGGGCAAGTTGCATATCACTTCTCTTCTCATCGAGGGGGGGCCAGGCATAAATGCCTCTGCGATGCAGGAAGGGATCGTTGACAAGGTGATCATGTTCATCTCTCCCAGGATAATAGGGGGAAAAAATGCCCCCGGGGCGATCCAGGGTGACGGGGTTGCAAGGCTGGAAGACTCCGTCAGGATATATGACCTGAAAACGAAAAGGCTGGGGGGCGACCTTATGATCGAAGGGTATGTGCGCAAGGCGCTTCCCTGCGCATGGTCTCCTCTCGGTTGCAGAATAAAATAATTCGGATTAAAAGAACATATCAAGGAAATGTTTACCGGTATAATCGAAGGCATGGGCAAGGTAATATCCCTTTTTCCCCATAATGAAGGAATGCTCCTTACCCTGGAAATCCCTTTCTCTGAAGATACACTGAGTGCAGGTCAAAGCATTTGCGTGAACGGGGTTTGTCTTACCCTGACACGTATAGAAAAAAACAGAGGGGTTTTTTTTATAAGCCACACTACAGCCGCCTCATCCAACCTGAGCAGATTAAAGACCTGCGACAAGGTAAATCTTGAGCGCTCACTGAGGTTAAACCAGGAGTTGGGCGGGCACATCCTTACCGGACATGTTGACGAGATGGTTGCCATAAAATCTATACAGGGAAAGGATATAAGGTTTTCCATGCAGGGGAATACTAGCCGCTTTCTGGTGACAAGAGGATCAGTGGCCATAGACGGGATAAGCTTCACAATTGCCTCCATGGAAAAGGATTGCTTTTCGATAACTGTTATCCCTCATACATGGGATAATACCAATATCAAATACAGGCGCGCCGGCGATATGGTGAACGTAGAGACCGATATCCTTGCGAAATATGTATGGCGCTGCCTGGATTCTATGCAAAGCACCCTTGGCTATCCTTTATCTAAGGGATTAACTCATGAAAAACTTAAGGCCTCCGGGTTTTTGTTTTAAATTTAGAGGGCAAAAAGATGAAATTTGATACCATACCAAACGCAATAGATGCCATTCGTCAAGGAGAGATGATAATCGTTGTCGACGACGAGGACAGGGAAAACGAGGGAGATCTCACCATCGCGGCAAGCATGATAACCTCCGAAAAGATCAATTTTATGGCTAAATACGGCAGGGGGCTTATTTGCCTTCCAATGGAAGGAGAAAGGCTTGATGAACTTCAGCTCCCGCTTATGGTAAGAGAAAACAGCTCCCGGTTCGAGACGGCATTTACAGTATCCATCGATGCATTAAAAGGCACTACTACGGGGATATCCGCCGATGACCGCACAGTAACGATAAAGACCGCTATTGAGCCAAAAACCAGACCCGAGGACCTGGCTCGTCCCGGTCATATCTTCCCCTTGAGGGCAAAAAAGGGAGGGGTCCTCAACAGGGCGGGGCAGACAGAGGCCGCCGTTGACCTTGCCAGATTAGCTGGTCTATATCCAGCCGGTGTCATATGCGAGATTATGAAGGATGACGGCAAAATGGCGCGTGTGCCTGATCTTATACCATTTGCCAGGGCAAACAAGATGAGGATAATCACCATAAAAGACTTGATCGAGCACAGGATGAAAACGGAAAAACTCGTTATAAGAAAGGCAGAGTTTTGCCTGCCCACCAAATTCGGAGATTTCAGGGCCATAGCCTATCAAAGCTATATCGACAGTGAGACGCACATAGCGATGGTTAAGGGTGAATGGAGGGATGATGAGCCCATACTTGTCAGGGTTCATTCCTCATGTTTGACCGGCGACGCATTCGGCTCCCTCAGGTGTGACTGCGGCGAACAGCTTCACAAGTCTATGATAATGATAAATGAGGCGGGCAAAGGCGTGATTCTATACATGAATCAAGAGGGCAGGGGCATAGGGATACTTCACAAACTGATGGCATACGAACTGCAGGATAACGGAAAGGATACGGTGGAGGCAAATGAGGCGCTGGGCTTCCGGGCAGACCTTCGGGAATATGGCATCGGGGCACAGATCCTGGCGGATTTGGACATAAAAAAGATCCGCCTTCTGACCAATAATCCTAAAAAAATCGTAGGGCTTGAAGGTTACGGGCTTGAAGTTACAGAAAGAGTGCCTATCCAGATACCTCCCTCTAATACAAATATCGATTATCTGAAAACCAAAAAGGAAAAGATGGGACATCTTTTAAATATCTAAAACATCCAAAAAAAATTTTTGCCCGTGAAAAGGAGGATATATTCCATGCCTAATATATTACAGGGAGAATTTAAGGCCCAGGGGCTAAGATTTGCCATCATTGTTAGCAGATTTAATGAGTTTATCACCAGGCAACTCGTCTCGGGGGCCGTGGATGCACTTTCGCGGCACGGGGCAAACGAAGAAGATATTTTCGTGGTAAAGGTGCCAGGGGCATTCGAGATCCCTTATGCCGCTGCCAAAATGGCAAGGCAAAAAAAACACGATGCTATTATATGCCTGGGAGCAGTCATACGCGGCGACACTCCCCATTTCGGGTATATAAGCTCAGAAGTGACTAAAGGGATCGCCAAGATTGCACTTGAGAGCGAGATGCCTGTCATATATGGCATCATAACTGCCGAAACCATTGAACAGGCCATCGAACGCGCAGGCACAAAGGCCGGCAACAAGGGATGGGATGCGGCAATGGCTGCTATGGAGATGTTGGATCTTTATAATAAATTAGGAGGAAAGGTCTGAAAAGACCTTTTTAATATGGGAAAGAGACGAAGGGCCAGAGAGTTTGCGCTTCAGGTCCTTTTCCAGCTTGACATCACAAATGGCAATCCTGAAGATGCTTTAAGATTATTCTGGGAGTTAAACCCCGCTGACCAGGAAATAACAGATTTTGCAAATTTATTGATCTACGGAACACTGAAGCATCTTGAGGAAATAGACCATCTTATCATCAAATACTCCAAACACTGGAATATCAACAGAATGGCTGCAGTAGACCGGAATGTCCTGCGTTATTCCATCTTCGAGCTGCTCTATGCCAAGAATGTCCCCATGAAGGTAACGATAAATGAGGCAATAGAAATAGCCAAGATATATGGATCTGATGATTCAGGAAGATTCATTAACGGGATACTTGACAGGATATCAAAGGAGCTTCCAGTAAAAACCGATGACAATGACCCAAAACGGCTCAACGACCGCGTCTCTTAATATATACAGACCTGCGCACACATATTCCTGTCAGGCGCTTGTCACTTATATCTCTTCAAACTGCCGTCCGCCAAAAGGGATGGCAGGGTATATTGACTGGGTAATGGATGGCCATATATCAAATCTTGTACTCAATGGCAAGGTAAAAGGCTCTTTCTGCGAATCCCTGCTTCTCATTACAGGTTCAAAGATTAAAGCCCCCTTGTCAGTCATAATAGGGACAGGAGACCCCATTAAGATAGATACAAAGAGGATCGGATTGTTAGGTGATTTTACAGGCAGGGTATTGAACGACTTGAAGGTTTCCCATTTTGGAATTTATACGCACGATCTGTTTTTGCCAGGTTTTGATCCGTTTCGGATTTTAGACACTCTAATAGAGGGTTTAATATGCAAGATTCCGAAACCTGCCCGAATATGCATCTTAACCAATACTCAAGAGCAAAAGGATATAGCAGTCAGTTGGCTGCAACAACAAAAAACATGAAGATTATAATATTTTCAGACGTACACAGCAATTGGGAGGCGCTTCAGTCATTCCTGTCCGCCATTGAGGATTATCCTGATGCCCGGATCTATTCGCTTGGAGACATTGTAGGTTATGGAGCGAATCCGAGGGAATGCCTTGCAGAGGTCAGAAGGATAGCCCATGTCTCCCTGACAGGCAACCATGATCATGCGGCAATCGGTTTAACAGATATAACATACTTCAATCCTTATGCAAGGGAGGCTGTCCTGTGGACAGCAAGCCATCTGGACATGAGCGACAGGGATTATATCTCTAGCCTTCCTGTCTATAAAAGATTCTCTGACAAGATATTTTTGGTACATTCCACACCCGCGCATCCCGAGCGATGGAATTATATACTTGACAAGACCGATGCCGAGAAAAACTTTCCCTTTTTTACTGAGCCGTTATGCTTTATCGGTCACTCGCATGTGCCGATGGTTGTGGAATACGATCCCTATGCTGGAAATGCCTGTTACAGGGACGAAGAAGGGGTTATCAGACTAAAAGAAGGCTGCCGGTATATTGTAAATGTTGGTAGCATAGGACAGCCAAGGGATGGCGACTGGCGCGCATGTTTTTCGATATATGACGGTCAGGAACAAACCATAGAGTTTAAAAGACTGGAATATGACCTGGCCACGGCTCAGGAAAAGATACTGCATGCCGGATTGCCTGATTTCCTTGCCGAAAGGCTCCGGCACGGAAGATAATAATTTTTTTTATTTCTGTGATAAGGCATCCTGAACTGCCTGTTCAATATCGATTTCCTTCTCTTGCTCCCCTTCGGATTTGACAAGATATATCAAAAATTCCCTGTTACCCTTAGGCCCTTTGACAGGCGAAGGCATGAGATCCTTGAAGTGAAGGCCCAAGGAGATTGCAAAGGTGATTGTTTCCTTCAGAATCCTTTCGTGTTTCTTCTCGTCTCTAACAACCCCCCCTTTTTCCACCTCACCCTTTCCGGCTTCAAACTGGGGTTTTATAAGACATAACAGCTGAAAGTCGTTCGAAAATATTTCCACGACCCTCGATATTATCAATTTCAGGGAGATAAACGAACAATCTATAGTGACAATGTCTGGAGGCTCATGGAACATCTCCGGTTCCATATACCTTGCGTTTACCTTTTCAATATTGATCACGCGATCATCCTGTCTCAGTCGCCATGCAAGCTGTCCATATCCTACATCCAGGGCATATACCCTTCGCGCGCCATGATGAAGAAGGCAGTCTGTAAATCCCCCTGTGGAAGCACCTATATCAAGGGCCGTCTTTTCATGACAATCTATGTTAAACCGTTCAATGGCGGCCTCAAGCTTTACGCCGCCCCTGCTCACATAAGGATGATCAGGCCCCTCTATTTCAATAATGGCATCATAGCCAATATCCTGACCTGCCTTTTCAACCCTTTTCCCATCAACAAGTATCTTCCCTGCCATGATAAGGGCCTGGGCCCTTGATCTGCTCTGGACGATGCCTTTTGCAAGCATCAACCTGTCAAGCCGCATCATTCTTCCCTGCCGAAATCCTTCCCTTTATACCCGCTGCCAGTAAAGGGATGAGTATCTCATGATGACCTGTGAGCGAATATCCCTCCCCTCTTCCCAAAACCGGTCTCCTTACTACATTCTGCGTGGGGCGATATTGCCTTATGAAGTCCATGTCAACGGTTATAAAATCCTTCAAAGGGTGGCCAAGGTTTACGGTCATACTGACGGCCTTCAGGAAAACCTCAGGCAGGATAACCGCTGAGCCTACATTAAAGTAAACACCACCCTGATTAAGTGTTGGTATAATAGATGCAAAAAGTCTAAAATCCCTCAGGCTACCCTCTCCCAAAGATGCCCCATCCGCTGACGGGTGCATGTGAATGATATCCGTGCCTATAGCCACATGGGCGGTAACGGGTATCCCTGCCCTCACTGCTGAAGCCGTAAGGCTGTATTCCAAAAAATCCGGCCTCTGTTCCAATATCCAACGGCCAACGGACTCTCCTATACCCTTGCCTTCCTTAACACCGTCGTTTATTGCCCTGTTCAGGAGTTCCCCAGACTCCCTTGCCATCCCAAATTCTCCATCCCTTAGACCCTCCTCGACTTCTTCGGATGTCATGCCGAACATGGCGATTTCGAAATCGTGTATAATTCCTGCTCCATTCACAGCAAAGGCGGTAACGGCCTTGTCTTTCATAAGGTCAATCAGGATCGGGCTCAATCCGCACTTGATGACATGGGCGCCTAAAGCCCAGATGATACCTCTGCGTTCCAAAAAAGCCCTGTGTACAGAACTTAAAATGGCGCGTATAGTTTTCCCTGCCAGGATATTTGGAAGGCTATCGAAAAAAGGATTAAAATCATGGCCGGACACTGCCGGCCTCGAAAAATCCTCAACCTTAACCTTGCTCTTCCTTTCCTTTATTGAATATGTCTTTATACGGCCAAAATCCGTATGCCTGGTTTCTGTCATCATCCACACCCCCTTTCTGCCTTTGGAAATATCACATCTTCAACCAGTTGACATATGATATGGCCTGCCATGATGTGGGCCTCCTGTATCCTGGGGGTGTTTGGAGATGGCACTGAAATCACAATGTCTGAATGATCTGCAACAGCTCCTCGCCTGCTCCCTATAAAAGCTATGGTTGATATGGCCATCTCCTTAGCCCTTTTCATACCCTCAACCACATTGGGAGATGACCCGCTTGTACTTATGCCTATCGCCACATCGCCCGCCTTCCCGATGGCCTCGATCTGCCTGCTGAATATAAACCTGTAATCGGAATCGTTTGCAATGCATGTGAGCACAGAGGAATCGGTTGTAAGGGCTATCCCTGGAAGGGCCGGCCTGTCATAGAGAAATCTGTTAACGAACTCCCCTGCCAGATGCTGGGCATCCGCTGCGCTGCCGCCATTTCCAAAAAAAAGAACCTTTTTCCCGTCCTTTAATGCATCGATTATGATGTTGGCCGCTTTAGCGACATCCTCAACCGATTTCTCTAAAAAGGCATGTTTTACCTGTATACTTTCCAGAATAAGCCTTCTAATTATATCCTCCATTTTTTCGACCATATTGTTGACTCCTGTAATTTTTTAATGATCAAGGCATATGTTTGGAATGAGGTTTATCGGAATTTTTTTAAAAAATTCTTATTGCCGACACTACTTTATCATTCAATCAGGATCATCTTGTCTCTCAAATACTGTATACTATCCTCAACGCTTTTAAGCTTTTCCACCTCTATGGTATATGTCGCATCAATATTAAACAGATCCACAAGATTGAAAAATTTCTCAAAATCGAAGCTCCCGTCCGTCATGGCATTATGATCATCAATGACCCCAAAGTTGTTGTGTATATGAAAATGGATTATATCCTCTGAAAGCTCTTCAAACCATGTCCGGATCGGGACCTTTGAGAATAAGTTGATGTGGCCGACATCAATGCATATCTTTACGAAATCGGACTTGAGGATGGCCAGGAGGCCCTTCAGTGCATCAGGCCTGTCATCCCAGATATTTTCGATAACCATTGGGATTTTCCTTTTCTCGGCATCTTCTGCCAGTGGTTCCAGACCTTTTATAGCTTCGGATGGCCATTTCCTGTAATATTCCTTTATGGCGGCTAACTGACTGTATGTGCTGTGAAAAACTATATATTCCGAGTTAAGGGCTGATGCAATCCGGAGCCCTTGCCGCATCCTGTAGTCAGCCACTCCCCTCACCATCGGATCCCGTGAATGATATTCCAGGTTATAAAAAGGGCCATGCATGCCGCACGCCAAACCCTTTGATTCAAGAACCGATTTTATCTTTTTGACGTAAGATTCCCATGGGCCATCAAGGATATCAGGAATGCAAAACAGCGGAACCTCTACATTCAGGTTTATGTCAAGGTCCAATAATTTGTCCTTTAGTTTTTCGTCAGTGATCGAAAAGAAAAGCCTGTCTTTGCGAATCTTCAAGTATGTATCCTCCTAAATTAGATTTGTAAGCATCTGATTGGGTTACAGTATAATCCGTTAAAGGGTTGGGAAAATATTTTTGAATTGTTCAAAATCTATATATAATTATATTCAATTCGTGCATAAGAGCAAGCGAAAAGACAAAATATTGCTTGAGGCATTCCCAAAACCTTAGATTGCAATCTATAAAAAGGTAGGGTGTTAAAAACAAAAAATCTTTAAAACGGAATGGAACTGTTTTTAAACAAATAATCTCACAAGTTGGCAGACTGCAAAAATACGATATCTGGAATCTTTTTACTGAACCGTTTTCTTATTCCTTTTTAAAGGTGTCCTGGTTATGACACTCGGCGCAATCTTTGCCATATTCTCCATCGTGAACATCTTCATGGCACTTGTTGCATGTAAAGTCCAACCCTGTATATCTTACGGCCACGCCTTTGCCTAAAGGATAATTGCCTGACTCCATCTTGTGGCATTCATCGCAAGACCATTGGAGATGTTTGCCTTTGGGGGCTTTATCCGTTTGATGTGTATAAGTTTCCGTATTGAAGCTTTTTGCATCATGACATCTGTGGCACTCGGGCCCGAGCTGTCCCATATGCACATCATCATGACAAAGTACGCATTCATGCATGTCCAGCAGATAGCTGTCTTTGGAATGGCATGCCTCGCATTTTAACAGTTCGTGCACGCCATCCAGGGCCCATCCCGTTGTTGCATGATCAAATGTCTCTGTATCCAGATAGGAAAGCTTGTATTCCCTCCCGTGGTGTTCTGAATGGCACTGAGAGCATTCTGATGAAGCCCGGCCGTGCAAACCATATTCTTTCTGCAACGCATCTTTGATCTCATCGTGGCAATCCAGGCATTTTCCATTATCCAACCGGCTGCCCCTGGTATGACAAGCCCTGCATTCACCGGACTCATCAAATTCGGCATGGGCGTTTGAAAGTTCCCCTGGGGAAAAGAGGATTGACCATCTTGTCTGAAATATTAGATAAAACAAGAAAAATAGTATGATAACACCTGAAACAAGCAGAAAGACCCTTTTTTTGTCCATTATAATATCCACCTATAACCCCAATATACGGTTACTAAGATATGAAACACCATGATAATAAACAAGATATAGCTAAAAAACTTATGGATGATCACCCACTTATTGAGAATGGATAAATATAGATCCAAAACCGAGATATACCTTATTTCACGCAGCCTTTTTACAAGGTCTGTGGCCCATTTCTGCAAAACATTATATTCTTCGGATCCGGGATTGCCATATTGTTCATCGATTAACAGAAAAAGGTTGGATGCCTCTTTTTTGATATATCTCCATTGCCCCAAATTTTTTATGACACCATAGTTGTTCGGAAATCCCGGAGGCCTTAATTCCATGACCCTCCTGACTATATTCGAACTGACGCTGGCCTCTTTCAGGTCTTTTTCCAGGAAGATATCTATGTCTTGCAGCAGTTCAAATTTCTTGGTTATATTCCAAAAACACTGCCCAAAAAACACCCTCCCGAAAATGCCGGAAATCACTACTATAACCATAAACCAAAAGGCAAGGCCAATGACCCCGTTAAACCTTAAGGCAGAATGGAATATAATTAAAATTGGACCCAGTATTCCCAAAAAGATATGTATCTCAAGCCAAAGGGAGAGTGAACCCAGATTTTCAAAACACTCCATCCTCTTTCTTAGAATATACAATAAATAACAAAAAACCATCAGAACAGCACCTATAATCCCCATCGCATGGCCAATACTGCCTGAAGGTTTGCAAACGCTATGCAACATATCGAAATGTCTGGCATTTTCAGGAATGATAAGGTATGGTCTGTATAAAAAATAAAGGTAACCTGTTATGAACAATACTGCTAAAATCCAAATAATACGAAACAGCTTATGATTGCCTGTATAAATAGTTATATCTTTCATTTTTCCGCCTTTGCCTCTTCCTCGAGTGAATATCTTAGAAGTTCTCTTAATTCGATATTAAATGACTCCTTGTCATGTTTAAGGTAATCCTCGATTGTCATGACCTTTAAAGCGCCTGTAGGACAATTATTTACACAAGCACGGTTTTCATAACCCGCGCAGCCGTCACATTTTACCGCCACGGTAGTCCTTTTCTTTCTTATATTGCTGTCTATATATTCTATCGTTATCGCCTCAGTAGGACATATCTTTGCGCATTCTCCGCAACCGGTGCAGGAATCCGATAACTCCATGAAAGGTGTTCCTATCTCTCTATGGAGCCCCCGCTGGCTAAACCCGATAGCGCTTGCCCCTATCTCCTCCTCACACACACGCACACACAGACCACACAAAATACATCTGTCAGGATTGGCCCTTAACTTGAACCGGGTCTTCTTTAAACCTATCTCTTCGGCCATATCCTTGAGCAAACCGACATCTGGACACCTTGCCATAAGGAGCTCTAAAAGCATCTTTCTGGCTTTTAAAACCCTTTCTGTGTCAGTGTTAACTATTATGCCGTTAGATACAGGAAATATGCACGAGGGGTGCAGCTGTGTCCTGTTCCTTTGTGTAACCTCAACAACGCAAAGACGGCATCCGCCAAAGGTGCTTACAGAAGAATGATAGCAAAGCGTAGGGATCTTGATGCCATATCTTCTTGCAACATCAAGGATGGTCTCACCTCTCTCGCCTACCACATCCAGCCCGTTTATCTTAAAGCGAACCAAGGATTCCTCGGGCCTGTATTCCAATATAACCCGCTCCTTTGCCACCACACGGCCTCGCCTTAGGCAATCCTTAACTTCCCATGGGATGCGCGCGGTATAATCCTCTGTCTTGATTACACACAAGGCAACCCCTTCCTTTATGGCCTGATCCTTTAGTCCCTCGTGTTTGATGCTCAACAGCATGATTACAGGATTCCTGAATTTGTATTTTTCTCTTATCGCCTTCAAAACCTGTAACCCATCAGCATTAGGAAGGTCATAGGTCATGATTATCAGATCATATCTATTGCCCTTCTCCAATAAATCGAGAGCTTCTTCACCGCTGGATACATGTTCTATGATTATAGATTCATCAAAATCCCTTATCTCCCTTTTGATTAATCTGGCATGTGTTGGGTCATATTCCACCAACAAGACATCGACTTTGTCTCTTTCCATTCGTTTACCCCTTTCCCAATATCTCCGACACGGGATAAAATAGTCTTTATAATCTTGATTTCTTAAACAATATTAAATGCAAGGCTTTTATTATAGCTGTAACCGAAAAACTATTTGACTCGATTAATCATCATAATCCCTTGTGATCGGCAGATCATGTATTTTAATCAAATTTTTCTATTATGGAATCAATCTTATCTGGGGTGACCTTCCCGAAATATTCCCCGTCAATTACAACCACAGGGCCTAATGCGCATGCGCCTAAACAATTTACTGTATTTAGCGTAAATTTGTTATCCGATGTCGTCTCGCCTGACTTGACTTTCAGACATCTTTCGAGTTCTCCAACGACCTTGGCAGCCCCTCTTACATGACATGCTGTTCCAAGACAAACACTGATTATATGGCGGCCCCTTGGAACAAGGCTAAACGCCTTATAAAATGTAACCACATTGTATATGCGGCTTATCGGGGTTTCCATCATCTCAGAAACACGAAACAATGCCTCTTTGGGCAGATAATTATATTCATCCTGGATGGCTTGCAGAGTATGCATCAATGAACCAGGCCCTCCCATATGGTTCTTTATGATTAGATCCACCTCTTTGAGATCAATAACGCCTTCTTTCCTTTTGTCCTTTGACTCTAAAGATCTTGTATCCTCAGGTTTTTTGAGAAAAGAAAGCATCTTCTCTATTATGGAAAAACCTTGCTCCTGCCCTGAAAAAAGGAGTATAGAATTATAAGGACATGCACGGGCGCATAGACCACAACCGACACATCTGTCTGTTATTACGATATGGCCATCTTCATCTCTTTCAACGCCATTACGGTTGCAAGCCTCTATGCATTTAGGTTCTTTGCATATCTTGCAAAGATTGGGAATAAGGCTAATACCTATTAATGCAGACCCAGCCCTCACATGCCGTGACACGTCTTTATGCCTGCGCTCACATGCCGTTATGCAGTTGCCACAATTAAGACATTGCTTGATATCACACACGACCATTGTTTTATCTATCATATCGAATTACCCCAATTAAACATTACAATACAAAGGCTCTGTGTATTCAACACGGGCCCCTTTTTTCTATAAGACTATAATTGCATCAAACCTGCAATTTTCGCGGCAAATGCCGCACTTAATACATTTTTCCTGATCAATCTTATGTGCCTTCTTCTTCTCGCCTGTGATTGCACCCTGTGGACAAAATTTTAGACACCTTCCACAGCCTATGCATTTCTGTTCATCGATATTAAATTTGATCAGCGACTTGCACACACCCGCAGGGCATCGCTTTTCCTCAATATGGGCCTCATATTCCTCGCGAAAATATTTAATCGTTGAGAGAACAGGGTTGGGGGCGGACTTTCCCAAGGCACATAAGGCCGTGTCCTTGATGACCTCGCTCATCTCCTGCAGCAGTTCTATGTCTCCCTTTTTCCCTTCACCTTTGGTTATGTCGGTTAATATCTCAAGCATTTTATTAAGGCCTTCCCTGCAAGGCACGCACTTGCCGCATGACTCCTCCGTGAGAAACTCTATAAAATATCTCGCCACATCCACCATGCATGTGTTTTCATCCATCACAATCATGCCGCCTGAACCCATCATCGATCCAACCTCGGCCAGCTTGTCAAAATCCACTGGCAAATCAATCAGATTGTCAGGGATGCAGCCTCCGGATGGCCCGCCTGTTTGAACCGCCTTAAACTTCTTGCCTCCAGGGATACCGCCTCCTATATCATATATTATCTCTCTAAGGGTGATACCCATAGGCACCTCAACAAGGCCGGTATTGTTTATCTTGCCGACAAGGGAAAATATCTTTGTGCCCTTGCTGCCCTCTGTGCCGATTCGGGAATACCAGTCAGCGCCACGGTCGATTATTAAAGGCACGTTTGCCCATGTCTCAACGTTATTGATTGTTGTAGGTCTGTCATAAAGTCCGCTATCTACTGTATGGATATATTTTGGCCGGGGTTCGCCTGCCTTGCCTTCAAGCGAAGCAATAAGCGCAGTAGATTCACCACAGACAAAAGCCCCACCGCCCTTTGAGACAACTATATCAAAATCAAAATCAGAGCCAAGTATCTTTGTTCCAAGAAGCCCGTATTCCCTTGCCTGATTCAATGCTATGCCTAAATTTTCCACGGCAAGCGGATACTCATGCCTTACATAAACATATCCATAATTTGATCCAATGGCGTATGCGCCTATTATCATGCCCTCTATCACACTGTGGGGATTACCTTCCATAAGGCTTCTGTCCATATAAGCACCAGGGTCACCTTCGTCAGCATTGCAAATGATATATCGAATACCATCAGGGGTTTTTGCTTTTTGGCAGGATTCCCATTTTTTGCCTGTGGGAAAACCTCCGCCACCACGGCCCCGAAGCCCTGATTTTTTGATCTCCTCAATCACGCCAGAGGGTTCCATTTTAAAAAGGGCCTTTGCCAGGGCGGAATAGCCTCCTATTGCTATATAGTCATCTATGCTCGTGGGATCCAAGATACCGTTATTTCCGAATATAATCCTCTGCTGTCCACTGTAAAATGGGACATCTTCTTCGAATTGTGCCCGTTTCCCAGTTACAGGATCAACATAAAGAAGCTTTTCGATAATATTCCCCTTGATGACAGATTCCTCAATAATCGAAGGGACATCTTCCAGCGCGACACGCTGATAGAAAATCTTCTTTGGACGTATCACTATCAATGGCCCCTTCTCGCAGAAACCATGACAGCCTGTCAATTTGAATTCGACTTGATTATTCAATCCATGCCGCTCTATTTCACTCTTAAGCGCATCGACCACATCCATACATTTATATGCTCGACAGCCCGTGCCTCCACAAATGGAAATGATTGTCTTGTTAGGGTCACGCTGGCTGGCGATATCGTGCCGTAATTTTTCCAATTCTGATACTGAAGTCAATTTCTTCATGTGTTTTGGTTCTCCTTCCTCTTTCGCTGTTATACCTCGACAATCATATATCTTATATCTTACCCATTATCTTAAATTACAGGGCATGAAATGATATAAAAACCGATTTTTTATCAAGGCATATGAAAGGGTGGAATATCCTTGTCTTTTCAAAAAAATACCCATTTGCACAAAGGATGCTAAGGTCTATCTATTCTTAAGAAATTTTATTATTTTTCTCAATCCTTTTGTTTCTTAAACTACATATATTACTAGACTATCTTCTGTAATATCAAAAAATAAGTACATACATTTATTTAACTTTGCATATAAATCTGGTTTCAAGATCACTAAAAAAGATTTTTCATAATTAACACATTGTTCTGTTTTTGTCAAGCATGCTATGATACAAATAAATATTTCTTTTTAAAAACCTGGTTATCTTCATTCAATAAATGTAAAGGATAACTAAATGTTTACTATTGATTATATAGATATTTATTAATCTTTACTGAGCATTATAAAAATTATAAAACAGATAATACACTGTTTTATTTTTTACGCCTTCCATCTTAAAAATCTTTAGATTAAGAATCTCTCGGCAAAACGAATATACTGCTTTAAAAAAGCAAAACCCTGCCCGGAATATACCGTACAGGGTCAACTTAATAGCCAGGATTGGCGGAGAGGGAGGGATTCGAACCCTCGAAGCGAATTTCTTCACTCACTCGCTTAGCAGGCGAGCGCCTTAAGCCTCTCGGCCACCTCTCCTTCTAAGATTAATACTTTTTTCAAATTGTTATTTATTTAGAAATTAACGTAACTTCTCAAAAACCGTGTGATAAAAATAATCAAATATATTTGATATCAATCTGTTGGGCTAACGATACCACATAGTTTTTGAGAAGTTACAAA
>JAFGSM010000124.1 GCA_016934595.1 bacterium
ACAGTCTAAAATGCAACAGGGTTCTTAAAACTATCCTGACTATCGAGTTTCCAAATTTCTGTTTATTTATTTTTTTATTTTTTTTCGAGGATATAGCCATTGAGCATCGGGCGTGCTCTTCCACCTGCGGTGAAGCCAGAAATATTGCTCAGGATGCAGGGACACATGCCTTTCAAGGGCAATGGATATTTCCTGGGTGACCCTCTGTATCTCCACCTGCTTCATTGGTCTGGAGTATTCCATCTCTATGGCTTCACCGATCTCCAGGACATGGGTGTTATTATCCTGACGGTGGATAAAGCATGGAAAAACAGGAGCCCTCGTAGTAAATGCCATCCTGGCAGGGCCTGTCGGGGTTGATGCCGGATGCCCGAAAAAACCGGCTATCGTGCCCCTAAACTGACCCACATCCTGATCACACAAAAAACAAACTATCCGGTTGCGCCTTATGGCGCTCAATATACCCCTTCCTGCATCGTCAACGGGTATGATTTCAGCGCCCAGACTTTGACGCATTCGATTGACCTCCCTGTCTATAAACCTGTTCCTCAATGGTTTTGCAACCACACTAACAGGCAAACCTGCCCAGGCCAGGGCCAAAGCCCCAAGCTCGAAGTTCCCAAAGTGCCCTGTCACAAGTATTGCCCCCCTTCCCTCTTTCAGGGCGCGATGAAACAATTCAAGATTTTTGAACTCCACAAACTCATCCATCCTGCGGGTGATCAGTTTTATGTTGATAAGCTCTACGGCCATTTTGAAAAGATGGGAGCATACACCCCTGCTCAGAACCTCTAATTCAGAGTCACTGTATTGGTCTCCAAATGCATATCTGAGATTCGCAAGGGAGACCCCCCTGCGAACCCCAAACCTATACAAGACCCGTCCGCCAATCGCTTCCGCCATCTTCATCATCATGCCGAATGGCATTACACGGATCAGTGTCTTTGCAGCCCGGAACAACCCGTATTCCAAAAGATGTTTTGCCTTTTTTAATGAAATCCTCATGATCTTTGATTCACTAAGGAACTGTCCGCAAATAACTTAAACAAATTTGATGGCCTCGTAAAAAGTCTAAAATGCACCTAAAAATAAGTTTAATATTATAAATTTGATATGCATTTTGGCAATATAATCTTGGTTTTTCATCATCAAAATTACTTTTTACGAGGCCATCAATTTTAAGAATTCATAATAATGTCGATAAATAAAGGGCATTGGATTGTGTATGATTTATTTGCAGACAGCCCGTAAGAGATCCAGCACCTGATCGCATGTGCGATTGGCAGCGCCCTTGTTTTCGTCAATCACTGCCTTTGCAGCCCTGCCCATCCTTTCCATCCGACTCTCATCCGCGAACAAAGAAGACACGGCATCAGTAAAGTTCCCAAAATCAATCATAACAGCCGCCCCTTTATCCAGAAGCATCCTGCTGATCTGCCTGAAATTTTCCATATGGGGACCAAACAGTATAGGTTTTCCGTAAAATGCGGGTTCAAGGGGATTCTGTCCGCCGTGGGGGATGAGGCTTCCCCCTATGAAAACCATATCCGCTATGCTGTATATCCTGGCCAATTCACCGATAACATCTATCAATATCACCTGCCCCCCTTTTACCGGGCCGTCCTGTGAAAGCCTGCTCCAGTATATGAATTCTTTGTTCCGTGCCTTGATCATCCTTGCAATCTCTTCCGAACGTTCAATATGCCTTGGAGCAAGCACAAAAACCAAATCCGGATATTTATTCAAAAGCCTGGCGAAGGCATCCAGCGCCGGTTTTTCTTCCCCTGGGTGCGTGCTTCCGGCCACCAGGACACGCTGCCTTTCAGCAAGCCCCAGCCGCATTCGTATACCCTGCCCATCATCTTCAGTCAGAGAACCTTGGCCCATATCAAATTTGATATTGCCTGTTATCCTTACCTTTTCCGGACTGGCGCCCAGGTTCATTATCCTGCGTGCATCCATCTCAGACTGCATGCAAAAAAGGGCAAACCTGTTGAGTATCATCCTGACAAATGGTTTCACAATCGCATAATTCCTGTAAGACTTGTCCGATATCCTCCCGTTTATAAGGACAAGAGGGATATTATATCCTGAGGCCATTCTGACAAAATTAGGCCAGATTTCTGTCTCAGTCAGGCATATGCAATCCGGACTAACCCTTCTCAGAAAAGAGGCGCATATCAAACCAAAATCGATTGGAAAATATAATACCCCATCCACCCCTCCCCCTGCCTGCTCCGCAGCCTTTCTCCCTGTGCCGGTTGTAGCAGTCATATAGATCTCCCAGTCAGGGCATCTTGCCTTAAATTCCCTGATGACCGGAATGATCGCCTTTGTCTCGCCAACGGATACGGAATGAAAAAGTATGCGAAAGCCTCTTTTGCGGGGCGCTTTCAGAAGAGAAAACCCCAGCCTCTCCAACAGGTCCGGTTTGTAAGCGCCGCCCTTTCTGATCTTAATGATATAAAAAGGGGCATAGAACAGGATGGCAAAAAAAAGGGAAAGGCTATAAAAAAAATATATGGGCATATGAAATACGCCACTCATAAACCCGGCCACAAGGCTGGAACCAAAAAAGCCAATGGACTATCCCGCAGCAAGCGAAGGTGTGTCAAAAGAAAATTTTTTAAACGCCCCAAGAGGTGGGGAATTATAAACAAAGCCAACGAATCCTTTCCGAAGCAAGCTGCGGGGTATCTCGTGTAAACGCTCATGAACAAGTAGTTCACCCCCGGGGATGAAAATGTATTTTCATAGTAAACGCTCATGCCGCTTTTTAGCGGCGCCACGAATCATGAAAATAGAATCTATTTCCGTACCAAAGACATTTTTTTGAAGCAAGATTCGTGGAATCATACACATAGCCATTAAACAGGGAAGGCATCCGCCTCATTAGTGACGTCCATAAGGGATCGCTCAAGACGCTCCCGATCTCCTTATGGCCAGAGCGCCATAATGAATCTTTTTGAAAATCCTCTATTATCACCACTAACATAAGATTGCTGCAATCAAACAAAAGCTCATCGCATTACGCCTTCATAAAAGTTCTAAAGTACCCAAAAATTAACACAAACCTGTTATCAAATCAAGAAAACCGACTTCTTTTGTCAAGCCGTTTTATTGATCAGGGCCGCTTCATATGAAACACCCATAAATCTTCGATTCACAAGGGGTAATAGAGCGGTCCAGGAGGCTATCCGACAACTCATTTTGAGCACTTTCAGACATTTATTCCCACTTGCCAGAGATTTTCCTTCTCAGGTACTTTATTACCATTTTCAATTTTCGCAAAATTATTTTTGAAATTTTCTCTTGACATAAATTGAGAATCCTGCTTATAATCTTTCTTACATCTCTACTTTTGCACTTTTTGTGTAACATGATATTCAATAATAAACCCTTGGAGAGAATATAATGCAAATATCAATTGATGAAAGCAAACTCAAGCAACTTTTCAAGGAAGCGCTTATTGAAGCGCTTGAAGAGAGAAAAGATGTTTTCCATGACCTTATTGCCGAAGCTATGGAGGATATTGCGTTGGTTCGTGCAATCAAAGAAGGGGAGAGAACAGAACCGGTAAGCAAAAAAGAAATTTTCAAAATATTGGAAGGATAAGCTTGAATTCAGAGTTCAGAAAGAGCTTTTCTAAGGACTTGAAGAAACGGTCCCAGGATAAAAAATTGCTCTCACAAGTTCGAGGAATAATTAAAGAAGTTGAAGAGGCTAAAGGCATTCTTGAGATCAAGAATATTAAAAAACTTCAGGCAGAGGGCCATTATTATCGAATTAGACTCGGAGATTATCGAATAGGCTTATTAATAAAAAATGATACTGTTATTTTTGTTAGATTTTTGCATAGAGGCGAGATCTATCGTTACTTTCCATAAAAGATTCGTAACCGTTCACCATCCCGGATTATTCTTCGCAACTTGATATAGAGCTTTGCTATATCTTTAAGATGAGGAAAGATCGCACAAAATTTTCTTATCTTTCTCAGATGTCGTTATATCCAATCCAAAAAAAGTCTTAAGATACCCTGATATTCTGGTAAATGGCAAACACAGGGCCACCCATAAAT
>JAFGSM010000125.1 GCA_016934595.1 bacterium
AGATAACCTTTAATTTAAATCCATAAATGGAAATAGATAATTTAAAGCCTAATAACTTAGCATGATACTTAGAATTAGATCAAATCGTTAGTTAAAAACAGCAGGGTTGAGATACTTAACCTATTGTAATAAAAAGAAATATTTTTTATATACATCTTCAGAACTTTAAATATTTTAGTTATAAAATTGAGTTAAAAATTTTGGGTTGGTGCTTTATAGGTCTGCTTGAATAAATTTAGATAAGAACAGGAGATACTTTTTATGAAAAAATACACGGCTGTTATTGAACACTGTCCTGATACGAATCTATATGTTGGATACGTTCCGGGTTTTCCGGGCGCCCATTCTCAAGGGGAAACGATTGATGAATTACATAAGAATTTGCAGGAGGTTATTCAGATGCTGCTTGAGGATGATGGTGAGCCAAAACGGGGAGCTCTTCAATCTGCCCAATGAAATAGAGACTTTTACGATATAAGGAGATTATTTATGGACAGAGAGGAAATCATTAAATTTCTGAAAAAATTCAAAGAAAAAAATAAAGACAAATACCATATTGAACGTATTGGAATATTCGGATCAGTTGCCAAAAATAGGTCTCGTGATAATAGCGATATTGATGTTGTTGTTAAACTAAAAAAACAGGATCTTTTTGAACTCATTGGAATCAAACAGGATTTAGAGGAAATATTTCATCATACGGTAGACATTGTAAGCTATAGGGACAAAATGAACCTGTTTCTGAAAAAACGTATTGATGAGGATGAGGTATATGTATGATAAAAAATTTCATTATTTTCGATGTATGTAAAAATAAAATACCAACGCTTTCGGAAACTATAAAGAAAATATTAAAAGAGATTGAATAATGATTTCTAAAGGATCAGCCTGGCGCAAGGCGGAACAATATGGGTTTGATATGTCCATTATCAGGAATAATTTAGGATTATCCCCGCATGAACGTGTTGTTGAACACCAGAAGGCTTTGGAATTCTATTTAACCTTAAAGGCAGCGGGAAAGAGGTACTATGCTCGACTTGGAAAAGATCTTAAAGATCTTGATAGAGAATGAGGTAGAATTCATCATTGTCGGTGGATATGCCACAATTATTCATGGCGCCGGCTATGTTACAAAGGATTTGGATATCTGTGTAAATTTTTCAGAGGAAAATACCTCCAGGATATTGAAGGCAATAACACCTTATCATCCCCTGCACCGGATGCATCCCAAAAAGCCTCCATTACAAGAAACACCCAATTCACTGAGTAAATACAAAAATCTTTACCTCCATACAGACCTTGGGGACCTTGATATGTTGGGAGAGATAACGGGGCTGGGCAGATTTCAAGACCTTGTGCATTCTACTATTGAGGTAGAGATTTATGGAAAAACATGCAGGGTGTTGTCAATAGATGCACTGATTGTATCGAAAAAGGCCCTGGGCAGGCCGAAAGATAATCAGGTAGTTGTTCAGTTAGAGGCAATCAAAGAAGAGCTTGATAAATCATAATTACAAATTCTATCAGTTAAGCTCGTTAAATGACTGCAATAGAAAGTGCCCTGAAATTACTTAATCAAATCAATGGACAATAAAAAGTCAAGGAATTAAAAGGATAAATCAAATGGGAAGGCGATCTTAAGGAAATGAGAAGGGATTAGAATGAACGTCAGTAATACTTTGGTATGGATTGTGAAAACTATGATGATTATAGATAACAAACTGAATAACAATATAGGAGGTAAATCATGTTAAAAATTCATAAAAATATTGTCCTTGACGAAAATCAAAAACCGGTTGCGGTTCAAATTCCCATTGATGAATTTGAACGTTTAGAAGAATTAATAGAGAATTATGGATTAGCAAAATTGATGGATGAGGTGAAAGACGATGAACGGCTTTCAGTTGAGGATGCTAAAAAAAATTATCAATCATTGAAATAAAATGTGGAAAGTTGAATATACAAAACGTTTTCTTAAAGAACTCTCAAAGCTACCACATGGAATACAGGTTCAATATATCTACAATTTTATTGCGCAAGATTGCTAAAGATAAAGGTATGATAAAAAATTAAAGTGGACAACTACCTGGACATTTTAAAGAATAAAAAGATATATTATATATGTCGAATATTTATTAAACTTATTGATTATATTATATTAACAAGTTATCAAAAGGTGGACATATATGCGGACATATGAGCGGACACATCCGTGGCTTAGTTTCCACATTGATTTGCGGAAGGCATCTCCCCATCTATGGATGAATCTGGGAGAGGCTGCGTCGAAATGTGAACATATTGCTGATACCCCTCTACGTCCTAAGACTGCTGAACGGCTGCATTTACTATATTTAGCAAAGGGTGCAGCAGCAACTACTGCAATTGAGGGCAATCCGTTGACCGAAAAGGAGGTCTTGCAACACCTGGAAGGAAGGTTAAAGGTGCCACCTTCAAAGGAGTATCTAACGCAGGAGATAGACAATATTGTGACGGCCTGCAACCAGATTGCCAACTGGTTAAGAAACGATGATGAATCTCTGACTGCCAATCGAGTTTGCGAGCTTAACCGTATGGCATTGGAGAAATTACAATTGGAAGATGGGGTAGTGCCTGGCAATGTGCGAACATATTCGGTGGTAGTTGGAAATTTTTATCGAGGTGCGCCACCGGAAGACTGTGAATATTTATTGGTTCAGCTTTGCGAATGGCTGACAAGCCATGACTTCACCCCGCCATCCGGTATGGGAACAGTATATGCTATTATCAAGGCCATTGTAGCCCATTTGTACCTTGCATGGATACATCCTTTCGGTGATGGCAATGGACGTACAGCGCGCCTTATGGAGTTTCAGATTCTTTTGTCTGCGGGTGTTCCTACACCTGCGGCTCATCTTCTCAGCAATCATTACAATCAGACCAGATCCGAATATTACCGGCAACTCGACAGCGCGAGCAAGTTAGGCGGTGACATCATCTGTTTTCTGGACTATGCTGTTCAGGGCTTTGTTGAAGGATTGCGGGAGCAGTTGTCAGTAATTAAAGATCAACAATGGGATGTTGTCTGGCGCAATTATATTCATGAATTATTTCATGAAAAGAACAGTTCCAGTGATCAGCGCCGACGTCATCTGGCACTGGATCTGGGCATATATCATGATTTCATACCAATAACCAAGATAACAGATTTGACACCGCGACTGGCAAAGGACTATGCAACCAAGACATCAAAAACTCTCCAGCGAGATTTGGCAGAATTGGAAAAAATGGGGCTGGCAGAACGAAACCAGCGCGAAGTGCGACTCAAAAGGGAAATTATTTTCGCCTTCCTGCCATGGAGGAAGAGATTATGAGAAGTGATACTATGCTCGACTTGGAAAAGATCTTAAATATCTTGATAGAGAATGAGGTGGAAATCACATACTTATCGGTGTCTTCACTTTGTACTCCAGAATAATATGTTCTATCGTAGCTGCATATATTGATAAAAAGGCAATTTATGTGTATAATCTATACACATAAATAATGTGCCCTTATGGAGGTATATCATGAGAACCAATATTGTGTTAGATGATTCACTTATAGAAACAGCCTTGAAGGTGGGCGGTTTTAAAACAAAGAAGGCTGCAATAGAAAATGCCTTGAAATTATTTATTCAAATCAAGGGACAACAAAAGGTCAAAGGATTAAAAGGAAAAATCAAATGGGAAGGCGACCTTGAGGAAATGAGAAGGGATTAGAATGATTGTCATCGATACATCAGCATGGATTGAATATCTCAATGATACAGGGCATGAAGTCGTCAGAGATATTGAATGGGCGCTAGATAATGAGTTGGTTTGTTTGGGAGATTTGATTTATTGTGAGGTATTGCAGGGTATAAAGCAAAAGAGCGAGTTAAAAAAAATAAAGGAAGTCTTTAATACATTACAAAGAGATATTGTCGGCGGTTTTGAAATATGCGAAAAGGCATCGGAAAATTATAAATATTTAAGATCGCTGGGTGTAACGGTGAGAAAAACCATAGATATAATAATAGGTACATTTTGTATAGAAAAGGGTTATGGAATAATACACAATGATCGTGATTTCAAATATATGGAAGAACATTTGGGATTAAAGTCATTTAAGGCCACAAGGCTCTCCTAGTTGAAAGACTATGATGATAAGGGGTAATAATTAGCAATGGCGCGATCGGTCGTCTCTTATGACAAGGACCTTCCGGAGATCCCTGACAGGGCGCCTCATCTGGAGCCTGATTCCCATCTGCGGAAGAAGGCGGGGAGCACTGACGAGTTCGAGATCGTTGAGGGGAGGAGGCCCAGCAGGCTTCTCCTGGTCAACAAGCTAAGGGCATCGGTCGGGGAGTGGCGCAGGGGCGGTTATCCGGGGGCGTCCGAGGTATCGAAAAGTCTTTTCAACTACTGGTTTGAGGAAGACCATCTGATAAACGGGGGGAGCTTCCGCTACTATTTCGGGCAGCGGGAGGCGGTCGAGACCATTGTCTATTTGGTTGAAGTGGAAAAGGGCCGGGATCTGAAGACCCTGGTGAACAGGTTCGGAGAGATCTTTTACCCGGAGGGGACACAGATTCGCATGGGGGAAGGCCTTGTCCACCAGACCACCATGGACGGGAAGCGCCAGATCCGCCGCTATATACCGGAGGTGGAAGGCGACATCATACAGGACCTTCCGCCTGAGAACCTCTCCCGCTATGCCTTCAAGATGGCAACCGGATCGGGAAAGACAACGGTCATTGCCATGGCCATGGTATGGTCGTATTTTCACAAAAGGATAATTCCCGGATCAGACCTTTCGACAAATTTCCTGCTCATAGCCCCCAATGTGATCGTATACCAGAGGCTTGAGAAGGATTTTGCCAGCAACCGGATCTTTCACGATTTTCCCCTCATACCCCCGGAATGGCGGGGGCAGTGGAATCTTAAGGTGATCATGAGGGGTGAGGGCACGGAGGCCGATCCCTCGGGCAATCTCTTTTTGACAAACATACATCAGATCTATGAGTCAAGAAGGCAGGACTGGACCCCAGCCAATGCAGTTGACGCCCTTCTGGGCAGGAGACCTGTCAAAGACCTCTCATCCTATGAACGGCCCATGCTCGACCGCATCATGGGGCTCAAGGACCTGGTGGTCATCAATGATGAGGCGCACCATGTGCATGAGGAAGAGCTTGCATGGCACAAGACACTGACGTCTATTCATGAAGGCCTGCCCTCCGGACTTGCCCTGTGGCTTGATTTTTCAGCTACACCCAAGGACCAGAACGGCACCTATTTCCCCTGGGTTATATGCGACTATCCACTCGCCCAGGCGGTGGAGGACAGGATCGTGAAGGCCCCTCTGATCGTCCATCAGGTGAGAAGGGCTGACCCGGACATAGTCACCCGTAAGAATGTCATAGAGGCATATGGTGACTGGCTCATAGCAGCGTTTGAGCGATGGAGGGAGCATTACACCACCTATAAGGAACTGGGGAAGAAGCCGGTGCTTTTCATCATGGCGGAGCAGAATAACCTCGCGGATGAAATCGGTGAATGGCTTCGTGCCAACGAGGATATGAGGCTCAAAGAAAAAGAGGTGCTGATCATCCATACGGATAGTGAGGGTGAAATCACTAAGACTCATCTGAAAGAGGCAAGGGAGGCGGCAAGGGATATAGACAAACCGGGGAGCAGGATCAAGGTGATCGTCAGCGTGCTGATGCTCAGGGAGGGGTGGGATGTAAGGAATGTGACCGTCGTGCTTGGGCTCAGGCCGTTTACCTCGAAGGCGCATATCCTGCCTGAGCAGGCCGTTGGAAGGGGGCTGCGCCTGATGCAGGGGATAAGCCCTGACAGCACACAGACCCTTGAGGTTATGGGGACCAAGAAATTTGAGGACTTTGTCAGGGAGCTTGAAAAAGAGGGCGTGGGGATAAAGACAGTCACCAAACCTCCAAAGCCCCCTGTGAGGATAGAGCCTGTCCTTGAAAAGGCTGATTACGACATCTCCATCCCCCTGACGGAGCTTATCTACACCCACAATTACAAACGCCTTTCAGACCTCGATCCTCTATCTTTGGCCCCCATATATGACCAGGAAGAGCTTGATGAACCTATCAGGATCAGGATTAAAATGGATTTCGCCATGACGGATACCGAGGTCCACCAGACGGACATCGCTATTGGGCCGCCCCCTCTGTCACAGGAGATCATCGCATCGATCACCAACAAGGCCATAGACAAGGCAAGGCTTACGGGGATCTTTGATGAACTCTATCCTATAGTCAAGGCATATGTAAAACAGAGGTGCTTTGGCCGATCCGTTGATCTTGATAATCAGAATGTCCGTTCCCACCTCAGATCCGCATTGCTGCAGGAAGGGATCGCCAAATACCTGGCAAGAAAGATAGGTGAGCTTACCTCCGAAAAAAGGCCCATAGAGATTAAAGAGAAGGATTTCAGGCTGTCCGATACAACACCCTTTAGTTGGCGGCGCAACCTTCCCCTTATTGCATGTTCAAAGACTATCTTCAATTTAGCGGCGACATACAACGATTTCGAGAAATCCTTTGCCGCTTTTCTCGAAGGGGCCGGAGATATCACCCGCTTTGCCTCTTTGGGAAACACCGAGCAGGAAAGCGGCACACGCTTTAAAGTGGATTATCTCAAACCCAGCGGGGCCATCGGGTTTTACTATCCGGATTGGGTGGCGGTTCAGGAAACGGATGTGGGTGAGGTCCACTGGATCATAGAGACCAAGGGCCGTGTATGGGAGGGCACCCTGGCAAAGGACGAGGCCATTGCCTACTGGTGCAAAAAGGTGGGGGAACAGACAGGCATCCGGTGGCGCTACGTCCGGATCAATCAGGCCGATTTCGAGAGGAAACAATGGGAGAGCTTTGGGGAATTGGGTGATTTTGCCATGAAAATGTATTTCCATGGCAAACTATAAAATCTTAATTATAAAACCGTTAGCAATGCAATCTGAAATTTCTCATCATAAATTTCTCATCTTGCAAAGTCATAATAGATTTGTTATATTTATAAGCACATCAACTTTTTTTATTTTTTTAACTTTTTAATAGAGTATTGAGCAGAATATTATTAAATAATTTGTGTAGACCTGATCATTAATACCGCATCAGACCTGCCAAGCATCTGCCCATCTCTACAAGGAGATTTGATTTATGTCCATGAAACTTTATGTGGGAAATCTTTCCTACGACATCTCAGAGGATGAGCTTAAAGAACTTTTTGATCCCTTAGGCGAAGTCGAAAGCGTCAAGATAATAACTGACCAATATACCGGCAAGGGCAAGGGTTTTGGTTTTGTTGAGATGTCAAGCCGTTCCGCAGGGGAACAGGCAATCAGCGAGCTCAATGGCAAGGAGGTCAAAGGCAGACAACTTACTGTCAATGAAGCTCGTCCTAAACCTGCAAGAGGAGGTTTTGGAGGCAGAGGCGGCGGTCAAGGCGGAAGAGGCGGCGGTCAGGGCGGCAGAGACAGGAGATAAAAAGACAGGAGACGACAAGAGGTTAGATTCTTGCCAGTTCCTGGTACAAGCGATCTTGTTTTGCAACTGCATCATTAAGATCAAATTCCCTGGACACAGCAGATTTGGCCTCTTTTCCCATCCTTTCCAAAGCATCAGGATCTCTTAGCATTCCAATAATCTTGGATGCCATGAGATCGGGTCTTCCAGGAGGGGTGATAAAACCTGTTATACCATTACGGATTGTTTCCCCTATTCCAGAAGTCCTTGTCGCGACAACCGGCACGCCCATCAATTGTGCCTCAACAACCACCTTGGGAAGCCCTTCCCATAATGAAGTAAGCGCCATGATATCCATAGCGCCGATAAGGGGAGGGATGTCCCTGCGCCATCCTAAAAGATGGACTTTTGATTCAAGGCCGAATCCTCTTATCATCCCCTTTATGGAAGCCTTGAGCGAGCCGTCGCCGATAAGGATAAAATGGGTTTCTGGAAATGGAAGGTCCTCTGCGTCTTGCGGCAGGGGGCCTTCCAAATGTGGGGAACCTGCTTTTCGTTCATATTCACGCGATAGTGAAACGGCAGGCTGTTTTGAGCGCCTTGTCTTTTTGTTTTCAATGTCTACAATGCGGGCCATGCGTATAAAATCAAGCGGCGCTTTCTGCGGCTTGAAACAGGATATCATTCCTACTATTCTGGCATTTTTGGGGATGCACAGGGACTCCCTTATCGATGACGGCGATGATGACCTGTCGAAAGACATACCGGATTGCTGATCATCTGAATGGCCGTCCTGCTTATGATTCTTTCCATCCTTTTCAGGCGGCCTTCGTCGTACGGGCATGGAGAATTCATCCCAGTTGACTCCGCTTCGTATAATAACAGATCTTTTGGGTCTGGAGATACCCAGCCTTATCCCCTCTCTGAGGTTATCTCTTGAGACATAAATCATCCGGGTGGTGAAGACCCCGGTTATTGCCTCGGCCAGGACAAGCGCCCATCTTAACAAAAAAGGCTGATACGGATTGAATCCGAAACCGTGAACGGTATGTATGCGGATGGATATCCCTGCAAGACATGCGGCGCACCTTCCCAGGATGCCTGCCTTTGAGCTGTGCGTGTGCACAATAACCGACCCGCTGTGGGCGAGTTTCTCCTTTCGTAAAATACCCCGCATGTTTATCAAAGCGATAAGGTCATAAAAAGGCGCAATCGGCCTTCTCAGGCCGGGGCAGATATGCACCCTGAGTCCTGGAATCTTGAGGGCCTCCTGAAGCAGGATGCCACCAGGGCCGCAGATCAATACGGGTATGTATTGGGTTTTGTCCAGATGGGCCAGGGTATAAAGCGTTGTCTGTTGAGCGCCCCCCAGCTCAAGCTGTGTGATGATATGAATAACCTTGATCTTTTTTGACATCACCTGGCTGCCCCGGAGGTTTTGGACATATCAATCTTTTTTAAAAGATAGGCAATGAAAAAAAGCACGGCGCTCGCTCCCAAAAGCACGGCAAACGCCCCTGTATTGGACAGATAGATCATCCATATCCCCGCCCCTCCCAGGCAGATCGTCATTAGATATGAGAGCATTACGACCTGCACCGGTGTCATCGCCAGATGCCTCAGCCTCAGGGCAAAATGGTCATTGCTGCCCAAGAATATGGACTGACCGCGTCTAAACCTTATATAGCTTACAAATAGCGTATCGAAAATAGGCACCCCCAGGATAAGGACCGGGGAAAGGGTGGAGACCAGGTTTTTATCGGTATAGCTGCCTATCATGGCAAGGGCGCCAGTCATAAGACCTATAAAGAGGCTGCCTGCATCCCCAAGATATATCTTTGCAGGATGGAAGTTCCACCTGAGAAAGCCGAGGATGCTTCCGCCAAGGGAGATTGTCATGACAGCTATCATGATGCGTCCGTTTAGCCTGGCCACCAAAAAAAGATATGAGCATATAATAAACGCCACACCGCCAGACAGCCCATCCATAATGTCTATCAGGTTAAAGGCATTTGTGATCCCTATCAGCCAAAAAAAGGTGAGCGGCGCCCCAATCCATATAGGAATGAATTTCAGCCTTATCATGATGCCTGCCTTCATGAGCGCCAAAATGGCAAGGCACTGCCCGATCAGCTTGAGCCCCGGGCTGATAACCTTGAGGTCATCTATAACACCTGTAATAAAAACAATGCTTCCTGCCAGAAGGAGGGCAAGCACCTCCTTGCTAAAATCGAATGTGAAGGCGAGCGTGACGATAAAAGAGATGAATATGGCCATGCCTCCCATATAAGGAACAGGCCCTTCATGGCGCTTTAGATCATTGTCCGGCATATCCACGATATTCAACCTGACTGCTGTATCCCTGACACGCGGGGTAATATAAAGGGATATCAGAAAGGAAAGGGAAAATGAAAAGACATAGAGCAACATCAGGGTTAAAACGGCCTCCTTAAAAAATACTTCTTCACAATCATCATAATATATGCCATATTATACTTATCGATATTATTATATCGACAATTATTTTATCGACAAAAACAAGATTTGTCCTTTAACCTCGCAAATCATGCTACAAGGTGTTTATTATAGAACAATGAATGTTTCCAAAAAATCCATTGACTGGCGCGCTGGAGGCATCTTTATCATTGCCCTTGCCGTCCGTATCTTCCTTTTTAAATATGCCTTTCGTCCTGAAATCTTTGACAGGTTTCTCCACAATTACCTCATCTTCCATAAATATATATGGACAGCCCGCAAGATTGCGACAGAAAGCATTGCCGTAAACCGCATCCTGGACTTCAGCCCCCTTTACACATTCATCATATATCTTCTCTACAGGTTTTTTGCGGACAGATACATCTTTTATATACTGTTCCAGATAGTTATCGGCTCTCTAAATAGCCTCTTAATTTACAAGATAACCTGCTTGCTTTTCAATTCAAAAACGGCCTTAATAGCCGGCATAATATCTGTTTTTTATCAACCATTTGTCCTGTATGAACTCGTTTTGGAGCCTGCGACGGTTTTTATCTTTTTGGGCCTGCTGTCCGTCTACATGCTTATATATGCCTATAAAAAGACATATATATCCCCTGATATGGAAAACACGCCGAAAGATCCCTTTAATAAATCGGATGCATTATCTTATAAATCAATCAGATTAAAAAATAGATCAAAAAGCCGTCTGTCAGGTTTCTATTTCTGCGCGACATGGTTAATGCCTGGAATCGCCATAGGGCTCTCCTTCATTACCAGGCCCAATATAATATTCTTTTTCTTTCTTGCCCTTTTGTGGATATTTTTCGCTTTTTTCAAAGCGCCGCGCAGGATGGCCGCAGCGATATCCAGTGTTTTATTGGGTTTTTTTATCACTATATCCCCTGTCCTTGTCAGAAATTATGGCATCAGCAAGGGCATGCTCACGCCGCTTATGAGCTCGGGCCAGGTATTCTATCAGGGGAATAACCCAACTGCCAGGGGATTCTATGGATCCCACCCCTACCTATTGAAAGAGATGGAGTCGGACCCAGGAATCAATCCAGGCCAGGAACCCGATTTTGCCCATGAATTATACCGTCTATTTGCAAAAGAAACCATAGGGGCCGGCCCCGGTCACACGGTTTATGAAGGCATTGAACCAGGGATAAAGGCAGATCAATCAACCGGAAAAAAACAACCTTACAAGGGTTTTGACTCAGAACCAAGATCAGGCATCGAAAAAATAAATACGGAGGCATTCTGGTCCGGGCTTGCCTTTAATTTTATAAAAGCCCATCCATTGAATTATATAAGGCTTCTGGGTGAAAAGCTCCGTTACTTTTGGAGCCATTATGAGATCCACGACATACTGCAGGTCTACTATCTAGAATGGGAAATGGACAGCTTCCCCCTGCCGGGATTCGGCCTCATAATCCCCTTCGCCATACTCGGCATGATCCTGTGTTTAAAACAGATAAAACGCTGCCTGCCTCTTTATGCAATGGCGGCAAACTTTATGCTGTCAAACATGATCTTTTTTGTCACGTCAAGGCAACGCCTCCCTGCCCTGCCCTTCCTTATCATCTTTGCCGCCGCAGCGCTGTATGAAGGCGGGCGATTCATGATCCCATTCTCAGGGCAGCAAAAAATGACCCAAGGGGCTTGTTTACGCGCCGGATTTTCATGGCTTTTCGGGAGGCTGCGAAGC
Source organism: bacterium (assembly GCA_016934595.1). Taxonomy (GTDB): domain Bacteria; phylum SZUA-182; class SZUA-182; order DTGQ01; family JAFGSM01; genus JAFGSM01. Next base: position 11,679 of record JAFGSM010000125.1, read on the forward strand.
ATGAAAACTGAAGGCTGTTTTAGGAACAAACCCTCATGGCCCTTCGGGCCGCCACGAAAAATGAAAACAGGATGCTATTTTCGAGACAAACCCTCATGCCGCTTCGCGGCGCCACGAATCATGAAAATAGGATGCTATTTTCGAGACAAAGGGATTCCAATGATTTTATGCATCATCCTCATTTCAATCCTGTTTGTGCTTGTAAATCTCCCGTCCCCTAAGATCGAGCATTTTACAACCATGATCCAGTTAAACAGGGATTCCAGAAGGAGCCTTGCCGCAGGGTTTGAGGCCATGTACGGCCAGGAATTTCAAAAATCAAAAAAATCCTTTCAATCGGCATACAACCTCCAGCCTTTTCATCAGACCCGTGTGCCAAACAGGTTTCTCGGAGGGGAAAAGATAAAAAAACAGGGCGCCATACGGTTTTGGAAAACCGTTCTGGAAAATGACCAAGACAATTCATACGCACGGTTTAACCTGGGATATCTTTTTTTTCAGGATGAAAGCTATGACGAGGCTTTGCAGGAATTCAGCGCGCTCAAAGCAAATAATGTGGAAGGATTCTATGGATATATGCTCCCAGTATCGCAACCGGAATACTATATTGCCGCATGCCTTGAAAAAAAGGGCGAATGGGAGAAGGCTATCAATGAATATGAAAGCCTGATCAGAAAATATCCGGGCCTTCCTTGGGCAATAGCCCGGCTGATTGCCCTTTATGAACATGCCGGTGATACAGAGAAGGCAAAAGAAGGGCGTGAGACCTTAAAAAGGCTTGATAACAATATAAGCTCTTCATATCTCATCGCCGGGGCATATTATCATATCGGGGATTATGAAAAGGCCGCAAACACCCTTGAGGGGATAAAATCAGAAACCCTGGCCCTTTACTCCCCATACCATTTTCTGCTGAGCGCATGTTATGCAAGGTCTGTCTCATGTGTTGATTCTTCAGACCCTGAGCGGAAACGGTCTATGATCGATGCATCGATTAAAGAATGCAGAAAAGGGCTGGAGCTTGGAACAAATCAGAATACCATCCACCCTGAGATCGCACAGGCATACGAGGAAGCAATCCTGCTTTCACCAGAAAACGGGATCCTTTACTATGAACTCGGGAAGGTCTATTTCAATCTTGGGGAATTAGAAAAGGCAAGATCAAATCTCCTGAAGGCCCTTATCATTGAATCAGATCAAATCTCACAAAAGAACAGAGGGGATATCGAAATGATGCTTGAAGAGATTGATTTTTTATAACATCGCCTGTCCGAAAACACACGATTATCGCCCACCAGCAATTCTCATTTTGACCAATTTCTATGTCATATATCATATATTTAGGTAGAAAATATATTATGTCCTGAGACAAAAAGTGCCAAAATGAGAATTGCTGATCGCCCACTTTAATTCAGGATAAACGCCCATGAATCTTCGATTCACAAAGGAGGATGAAAATGAAGATAACCTTTTTGTCATCCCGGCGAAGGCCGGAATCCAGGATTTACAGATGAAAGCCAGAATCCAATGCCCCACCTGGCAACAAATTATCTGCCTGGCAATAGATCTGGCGGGAGCGTGTGGGAATCGAACCCACCGCAGGCTTTTTACGTCCTGCCACTGGATTTGAAGTCCAGGGAGCCCACCAGTGACCCATCCACTCCCAATCTTTTAAGATTTTAAAATTATTTGTTTTGAGTTTTCAGTGTTCAGTGTTCGGTAACAAGTTTACAGCGCCTGAATACCCGCATAGAAAAAATGGAAATTCCTATGCGACTAAATTAGCGCCCTTCGGGCGGACTTTGTTAAACCTGGCTGAAAATCCGCATAGAAAAAGTGAAAATTCCTATACGATTAAATTATGTTGGGCAGATTGTACAATTTTTTATATAATTTGTCCAGAATCGATCCTTATTTTCAGCAATTCTCATTTTGACCAATTTCTATGCCATATATCGTATACTTAGATAAAAAATATATCATATGTTGTGACAAAAAGCGCCAAAATGAGAATTGCTGCCTTATTCTATTCTTATTATAATCCTTATTCAGTAACATCTTGTACATACAAAACGTTGCGGACAATGGACTTATATGGAAGTTTTCCGGCCGGCTTTTTTTAGATTTGTTGTAACTGCTCAATATCCTGTGGAAATAATAACTCATTGCCATTTAGA
>JAFGSM010000126.1 GCA_016934595.1 bacterium
TATTCTTCATTGTCCAATTCGTTAAGCCGTCAAAGCTTTTTCTTGAGCGATAGCTAAGCTTTGCCATTAGCATTGCACTGCGCGCAATGCCAATGTAAATGTAGACGGGTTTATAGGCTCCACCAAGGCTGAACATCCATAAGGAATGTCTCTTCTGTGAAGGCTCCCCTGATATCGAAGGCTACGATATTTACAATATATAGACCCGGGAAATGGGTGAAAAAATTGAAAACGCAACCCTGGATACCGTCTTGTCTTTCAGTGACCGTTCCAATATTACATGAATAATAAAGTTTATCGCCGTCAGGATCAGTAATTTCTATAGGTATGGAATAATCCTGTCCTGCCAAGACTACCTGGGGATTTTGGATGGTTTTAGTAACGACAGGGGCATGATTTAACCATGTTGCGCCAGGATTAACAACAGTCAACTCAAATCCTCCCCTTGCGATCATCCCACGGCTGTCGCGAACAATTATATCTATCCAATGCCTTCCTTCAAAGGCAGGAGTAAAATTAATCACGCCTGAAAATGGATCTAGTATGCTTTGCTGCCAGGGTCCATATTGATAAGATGGCAACCCGTCTATTGTGGCAGAGTAAGTAAGTATATCAGTAGAATCTATGTCGCGGGCAAGAATCGGTATATTCAGCTCTTTGCCTATATATCCGACAACGTCGTTTAGTTGCTCGAGATAGGGCGGATGATTAATCCCTGCTGTCGGGAAGTTGACCACAGATAGTGTGAAGGTCTCAACATCTGAAAGCAGACCATCAGTGACCCTTATGGTGATAACCAAATCATCGAATGTTCTTGGGATAAAATAAAGCCCTACAATATTAGGAGTAACACCTGCAGTGGGATCATTAGGATCCTCGGGTAAACGGTAAAGGAAATTGGTCGGTCCTATTCCATTTGCTCCATAGCCTCCAATAGTGGCCTGAAACTCCAAGAAATCACCGTCAGGGTCTCTTGCCGCAATAACCAAAAAATACTCAGTAAATATAGTTGCATACTGGGGACCGATCCTCCACAATTCAGGCGGGTGATTATTCATAAAATCCATATCATCGTGAAAATGTATCTCGTCCACTCTAAAATGACAGCCTTGTATAACTATCCCTACTATTTGATGGAGTTCCTCTCCAGGCTGGGCTTTCTGAAGGTCTTCCTCTATATTTCTCACTACCATGTGCCATGTTCCATCCTGGTAGCCCCTCCCAATATTAACAATGATTTGATCGTCAGCCAGTTTTGGAGAATCTCCATCAACAGGACGGTAATTGATACGAAAATTTTTGTTGGATTTTGTCTTTATCAATACATTAAAATTGAACATCTGGAAGGATTCAACGGCAAACTGGCTCCATATTTTGAATGATATAACCTTTTTGTTTATATATTCCCCTGTTTTTGGATCATAGGTGTCAAAATTGAAGATGGTATAAGGTTCCAATTTATTAAAAATACTTGGCGTATACAGGACTTCCAATGTCCTGCTTCCCTCCTGGAGATCAAGCACTGTCCTCATGTTGCCGTATCCAATGCCGAATCCAAAAACGGGAAATTGAGGATCAGATGTATGCCAGCCATAATTGTGAGGTGAAGACCAATATTCAAAGTCATCAAATATGATCATCTCGCAGCTTGAGCCTTTCGCATAAATCAGAACGAAAAAAAGAATCGTGGAGATAAAAGAAGAGAAAAACTTAAAATTCGATGAATTTATGGTCATCATTATTCCCCCCTTGAATCATTTATTATAAATATGACGTTTTAAATTTTTTTTGTCTGTATATTGTCAATACAATCGTTTTTACGTTTTATAATACAAGCAATATTTATACCATATTAAATTTATTAGACCTTATTTTATAACCTGTTGTTATTTAAATCTTTAGTGTGCTTGATGCCCTTGGATATATATGCAATAAATTGTTTAATAGTAATTAAATATGAAATATAATACATATTGCTATGTATTTGTGATAAAAAAGTAACTGCTCAATATCCTGTGGAAATAATAACTTATTGCCATTTAGAAGCCTATTTTTGTCATAATTGAAGAATATTATCCCTCGCTGAAATCTGATGGCCTCGTAAAAAGTAATTTTGATGATTAAAAAGCAAGATTATATCGCTAAAATATATACCAAATTTATAATATTAAACTTATTTTTAAGGGCATTTTAGACTTTTTACGAGGCCATCAAATCCAAAACGGAAAGGAAAGCAAAGACAGTAAAGGGAGTCCGGATAAATTAAATGCAGGTTGATAGTTTATGCCAAACCATGATGGATATATCTGAGGAGCAAAAAATGTTGTATAGGATTGCAGAGACGGGATGAGAGGAAAGGAATAGCTTGACTCTAAAGGAAATAGACCGCCATTTATCGTTGCTGTCAGATTGACTGTAGACTGGTTTTGGTTTGGGACAACCGGATTGATTGTTTTCGTGACAGGTGTTGCTGGAATATAAGATGGAATGAAAGAAGGAATATAAGATGGTAAAAACAAATTAGATACGAAGATTGACTCTGCTGTCGCTATAGTTGCTTGTGTACTGGCAATCAGGGCGGCATATGCATCCACAAGCCCATACCCATAATACTGGTCCCATCCTGGAGTTCCAAGATCGATGGCGGTCTGTTTTAGTATCTGATCAACTTGTAAAGGTGTCAGTATCCCTCCGCTTAGTGATTGCATTAATGCAATCACTCCACTGACATGTGCCGCTGACCATGATGTTCCACGCCCCAAAAGAAGATTAAAGACAGTGTAATTAGTTCCGTCATGGGACTGCTGAAGAATGCCGTCTGGATATCCGTCCAGATTTTGGTCTATGGTTAAATCACCGCCGGGTGCGCATATATCTATCTGCGATCCATAGTTTGAATAATCGCCTAAGGTAAGATCGTACCTTACGCCGCTTACAGAGATGCACTTGGGATAAGACGCCGGATAATTGGGGATATCCGTGCTTTTATTTCCGGCTGAACATACCATGGTCACGCCATTGTCGTAAGCAAAGTTTACGGCTGTCTCCAAAGACAATGAAGGATTGTCTCCGAATCCAAAACTCATATTAATTACCTTCGCCCCGTTGTTTACGGCGAAATATATTCCGTTTACAATATCGGCAAGGGCGCCGTTTCCATCGCTATCCATAACCTTAACAGGCATAATGGTTGAGTTGAATGCAACACCCGCGCATCCATAGGCATTATTGGTTGTCTGTGCAATTGTACCTGTTATATGTGTTCCGTGTCCGTTATCGTCATCCGGATTTGCATCCCCATTCACAAAATCCCATCCTGTGACAAATCGAGTTCCTGACAAATCGGGGGCCTTGGCATATATATCGAAGTTTTCAAACGCTACGCCGGTATCAAGCACAGCAACCGTAACGCCAAGACCTGTTGACAGCCCCCAGGCATTTTCAAGGTTTATAACCTTCAGGTGCCATTGATAAAGATAGAATGGGTCGTTAGGCACAAAGGAAACCTGTCCTACATAGTTTGGCTCTGCAAATAGCACTACTGGCTCCATATTCAAACGTACAATCAGCTCCTGAATATTGATTAAAGGTATTGACACAACCACCCTCGCCCCTGAAATTGGGCTCACAGATAATTCCTTAAGGCCATATTTTGCATAGATTGAAAGTATTTGAGCTAGATTCGTACTGGATTCAAAATGTATAATCGCCTGATTGGGGATAAATCTTGGGATAGTGAACAATGTATATACCTGCTGGAGTAATAAAGGGATATTCTGAGAGGAGCACGAACCGTATAAAAAACAAATCAAGCATAAAATGGTTAACGCAAAACATAAAAATCTTTTTAACGGTCTTAAAAAAATAAGCCTGCAAATAGAACGGTTTAATTCATACTCATATACCTGCCCCTTCATATCCCCCCCTGTTTCCCATTATATAGTCATCAATCAATTAGTTAATAATCGATATGTTCAACATAAGCTTCTTAGAAATTAATTTTTGCAGCAATTATTATGCCTGAAAACGATATTATGGTCAATATTTTGTTATTATTGAAGATCTTTGTGTTTTAAAAGACAAATTTATTATAGGATATCTTAAATAGTGGCGCTTTATATGAAAAAGATTACACAGAATAACAAAATTGCAAACTAATAGTCAGTTGAAAGCAGCAATTCTCATTATGACAAATTTATGTGCTGTATATTGTATATTTAGACAACAAGATATTATATATTAATGTAAAATTGCGCCCAAAAGCGTCATGATGAGAATTGCTGAGTTGAAAGGACATTTATTAAAAGGGATAATTTATTGATATCTTCCCAATGCTTTGCCTTATATCAAATTTAGGAAAAGGAAGATAAATGGGAGTTGTTTTTGTTGAATAGAAAAAGATATTTTTGTCATCTATAACTGTTTTTTCCCATTCATATCCAAGTGAAACTGAGAATGTCTCCCATTTTTTGAGAATATTCATTCCGCACAAAATCGAATAACCCGAATTATATATCTCCATAGGGTAGACAATTGTTTCATTTTTTATGAATGATACAATATAATCGATATTTGAATTTGAGGCGAAGAATGCCCATCCGAAATTCATGCGTATATCCATTGTCCTTTTGGGCATATCAAAAATAAAACCGATATGGGGCATTGCTCCAATAGCAAGGATGTCTTGATTACCGAAATAAAAACCATCGTCATTATTGTTAAAACCGATCATTTCGCCTTTTACATATCTTCTGTCAAACTTATAACGTCTATATATCAATCCTCCTCCAACGAAAGGCCTGATTGAGTAAAAACTATCTTTAGGTGCATAGCTATAAGGTTCATAATATGCAAGCACATCCAGCCTTGATCCATGCATATCAAGCAGGTTTTCCTGCAAAGGATCTGGATCTCTCCAACATTGCCACCTTTCTGTTTTGTCGCCTGTTTTAAAAAAAATTCCTTGGAAAAGTACCCTGAGAGGATAGCCTTCCTTTTCGAGTTCCAACCCCAGACCTATATGTCTTCGTGTAAGTTTTGAACAGCTCATAAATTGATCATTTTTGGCTTCTATTTGAACAGTTCCTATGCCGCTATCTAAAGATAATGTCAGCGCTGGCATGGTTTTTGGAAAAGATAAAAATAGGATGGCAATGAAGGTTGAAATGATTAATAAGAAAGCATTATCTTTTTGAAAAATAGATATTTTATTTAGATAAAACATTCATAAATCTCCTGTTCACAGAGGCAACATGTAAATACCCGACTGGGATTTAAAATGGAAATAAATTTTTAAATTTGGCCGTACTATAGATAACATCATACATTATTCACAAAAGATATTTAGTGTCAACTTTTTATTTTACCATGAAAATGCATTTTCATCCCCGGGGTCGGCCAATGTATGTTTGGCCATGATTTTTTATTTATTTTTAAATCCCAGATCAATTTAAACCTTGCTTAATTTTTGATATTCATCTGTTATTCTTTTTTGCCTGTCTGATGATGAAACAGGATATCTCCGAAGTTTTCTTACTGAATGGTCGATATTTAAAATAGAAGAAAATGAGATTTAGGATCTATTTATAATCTTAAGCATTGGATTTGCATATAATTTAAATGGATCTTAAGTGTTAGGTTTTTATATAGGGGTTAGTGTAAGGATATTGACTACCAGTTTTATGTTATTTATTTAAAAACCGATACTTTGGGGAGGTATAAAGATGATACACTTAAGATCAACTAAGACAGCATATATTATCCTTTCAGTAATTGCCATTGTCTTATTTTTTGTCCCGAGAGCCTTGGCAGAGGATCATTCATACATTATCAACAGCAGCTCCCATGATGGCGAGTTGAAATCAAAAGGGGCCGATTATGGCCAGTTTAAAACGGGTGACAAAGGATTTAACAGCGGAGCTGTTGGAGGCGGCAACCGTGGATATGAATATGTAGTGAATCCGGATAGTAAAGCGCCAAGCAAAAAAGGCGCAAGAGGCGCCATAGATGGAGAACCGGATATCGGAGGTTCATCCAAGGGAAATACTTTTACAACGACATCTCTTCAAGAGTCTATTCGAATTGGCCAGGCTCTTTCTGGGAATTATGAGATTTTCAAGGGATTTTTGTCTTTCGATACAACAGCCATTCCCTATGATGCAAGTATAAAATTCGCCACCTTGACTTTTTACGGAAAGTCTAAACTAATTAAAGATGGCGGTGAAGATTTCGACATACAGGTATATAACTCAATATGGACAGAGCCACTTTGGAACCCTGACTGGGGAACTATTACAGGCAACATCAGGGGATCATTAAACACATCTGATTTTAAAGTGGCCCAGACAAACACCATTACAATAGACCGCCTTAATGCAAATTACCTTGTGAAGAAAGGCGATATCACAAAGATTGCCCTGGTAAGTTCCAAGACAATTGAACAGGAGATGCCTGTTGGAACCGAATATATAGAGATATATTCTTCAAATGCTGCCAATAAAGATTTCAGGCCTGAACTTAAGATAGACTATGACGGAAGCGCCCCTAATGTCAAGCCAAGTCTTAGCTGGTCAGGGGAGGCCTATTATAAATTGAGCGGGGTATACCCCGAGGAAATATGGATTGGTGAAAACATATTGACGTTTAAGGTTCAATATGCCCACCCTTTAAACATCCCTCCTCAAATATCTCAGATCTGGATAGATATAAATCATGATGGCGATTTCAATGACCCAGGAGAAAGAGTGGATATGAGGGCTGAGGACATTGCCGACACCGACTATAGCAATGGTAAGAATTATTTTGCTCAGGTGACTATAAACTCTGATGGGGTAAATGATTTGGAATACCGTTTCATGTTTTCAGATGGAACCGGTGTTGAGGCAACAGGGACTCCGACACAGGTTGCAAGCATTGCGGCCATTCAAACAGAAGAAAAGAATACATGTTTTATAAATACTGCCGGAAGGAGAAAATCTTTCTCATCGGTCATGAATTTTTTTACAAGAGAGCCTATGATATATTTTATCTTTTCAAGCATTGCTGATAAGAAATTGACCTTCAGCATAAATTTCTGAAAGACTTTAATGACAGCTTTTTAAAAATTAAAAACCTTGGACTCAGGGGAAGACAGATTCCAAATTACTCAAAAATACTGGACCCATGTCAATCATGGAATGACAAAATAAGTTAAATATCGACTTTTTACGAGGCCATCGGTATTGACATAATCAATATAAGTATTTATACTTCTTTTAAATGAAAGCCTGTAACCCGGAAGGAAAAAGCCTTTACCTTTATATGATTCCTATCGGCCTAAGCGGTTTAGAATAGCACTCCATAATCCCAGTGTCGTTACTGAAAAAAATCTGACAATTTGGTTTTTGATTTTTATCCACCAGTTATTGGAATGGATTTTTGAATATGGCCAGCAGTTACACATGTTATCCCCCTTTTTTTATAAACCATCAAGCACTTATTTTAATTGTTTTAACTATCTCTTTCTTTTTCTATTATCGGTTATCTCATGAAAAACAAACTATATTTTTATATTTTGTGTGTTTATAAATCCAAAGATTTGAAATGACTTTTTTATGCACTATACAGATCCAGGAATGGATCATTGACAATGTAAAGCCCGGCGACTTGGTGCTAACATCGGGTGGCAGAATGGCGCGTCAGATTTTGCACCTTTTTAGAAAACGCAAACTCTCTGGAGGGGCTCTATCCTGGCTGCCAATCAGGATTATGAGTCTGAATGAGTGGCTAAGACGCGTATGGATGGATTTGTTGCCTGAATATATTCAGGCATCCGAATACAGAAGGCTCATAATCTGGATTGAGGCAATGAGGCGTGTGCCCCCTCCTGAATCCTTTCTTGAGGGGATTGCTGTGGCAGCGGATCTTGATGATAACTATGCCACAATGGTAAGACATTTGATTAATCCATGCAACAGGGATGTGTCTCAGCCCCTTGCCAGATGGTCTTTTGAAGTAAGCCGGATTTTTGTTGACCTCATGAGATCCAAAGGTTTTATTCACCCTTCAGAGATCCCCATTTATTTATCTGATGTCTTGTCCTTAGAAGATATCACTGAAACAAGCATGAAACAGCGATTTGAAAAAGGGATCGAAAATAAGCAATGGGGATCTTCAGATGAAGAAGGATATCCCTGCTTTCGCCTGAATGAAAGAAAATATGGATTTTCAGGTAAGATAAAACATCAACATATTGATATTCCTGAACGAATCATATTAGCTGGTCTATATCACTCCTCGCCGCTTGAGAGGAGATTATTTTCATGCCTTCAGAAGATAACTGATGTTATATTCATGGATTTACATCCTCAAGACAGGCAGGATTTGACAGCGATCTCCTTACCAGATGATGCACAGGAGGCGGAATGGGTGATAGAGAAGGCGATAGAATCCTCAAAGACAGTTCATTTGGATCGTATAGGGATCGTGGTCCCTGACATAAAGAGCTATGGCGGTTTGTTTGAATGGTTTTTGGAGGACATAGTTGGAGAAAGGGCAGGGGAGAGCTGGTCGGGTTTCAATATCACTATGGGCAGGCCGGTTATTAAATCTTCACTGGTTCAGGCTGCCATTCTTCCAATAAGATTGGCAATGGAGGGACAGACACGCACGCTTGCGCTTGCACTTTTGCAATCTTCGTATTATAGAATATGGGCGCAATGGCGCAACAAATTGGCCATGCTGGACAAGGAATGGAGGAAAGCGAATATAGACGGTCGGTTTGACAGATTAATAAGCTGCATAGAAGGAAAATATCCTGATGAGGCCCGTTTGTTAAAGGATCTTGTATCAACCCTTTCACCACTCATTCTGGATGAATCAAGATTTAAGGTGCTGGAATTAAATAGGATTATCTTAGATATATGGATGAGACTAGGATTTCCGGCAATAGCCTCTGAGGAGGACCAAATCTCGTGGGGACACTTGATGGAAGGAATAGGGGAATTAGAAAGGGAATTGGGTGAGGAATATATCCAAATAAGTGAATATCATAAGTGGTTATTGTATTTTTTGGAAAACAAGCTTTTTAGTGAGAGGGGACATGAAAACGCCGGAATTCAAATAATGGGTCTTGTCGAGGCTCGCGGTCTTTCCTTTGATCGCCTTTTTATCACAGGCATGGTTTCAGGGGGGGTGCCTCAGCCTACAAGATACCTGCCGTTTTTATCTCAGGAGGAAAGGCAGAAAATACAGGGAGGCACAGCCGATGATCAATATAGATTTGCAAAAGTCCTATTCAGGGATCTTTGTGCGGCAGCGCCTTGTCTGACACTAACGAGACCCGAGCAAAGAGATGGGGATCCCCTTGTTCCATCGCCATTTTGGCCTGATTGTGAAGAAAAAGCCTGCATGGACCTCTGGTTTACTGGAAATCCAGTTTGGGCAAGATCGGCGTGGCTCTCCCAGACCAGAAAAGGAATAAAACAAGGTGATGATATCTCCTGCCGCAAAATGTTGTCAGAAGATGATAAAAGGTGTTTAGCCTCAATTCCTGATTCAATTTCTGTAACTGAACTTGATGATGGGATTGCATGTCCGTTCAGATTTTTTGCCAGGCATTGTCTGGGCTTAGACAGGATGGAATGTCCTGAATCAGGCATATTGCCCCGAATTAGAGGCGAAATGCTCCATAAATTACTTGCATCATTTATCGCAAAGGCGCTCAGAATGGGCCTTGATCTTGTAAAGGATTGGAATGAGGTCAGGCGATTGTTGGAGAGTGAGGCGATGAGGATGATCTCCGCGGTCTCTCCTTCATTTCCATATCATGTGGAATTACGGCGCTGGCTGGATAATAATGATGGCATTGGGCTGCTCGATAGATGGCTTGAAGAGGAAAGACAAAACTGGGAGAAAGGATTTAGGTGGTTGGCTGTTGAGTCATCATTCTCGGGACTGATGATTGGCGGACATAATATCAGGATAAGAGGAAGGATCGACAGGATTGACCATCATCCTTGTGAGGGTTATATTTGCTGGGATTATAAAACAGGCAGGATTCCATCAAAGAGGGATATAGAAGAATTAAAATCCACACAAATTTTGTCTTACCTGACTGCCGTCAAAAGGGGATTGATTAAAATAGATGCAAACCCTGACGCTTTTATAACCGGGGGTTTTATCCAGCTTGATTCCGCAAGCAGCATAAAGATATCGGAGATTTCAATGGAGTGTGAGGGATGGAAAAAGGTTTTGTCGGAATGGGAGTGCAGGGCTTCAGATCTTTTTGACAGGCTTGAGGAAGGTGACGTAAGGCCATTTCCTAAACCGGCCCCGATGAGAAAGGATGAAGGCGCATGCGAGGGCTGTCCGGTGAGGGTGTTATGCGGTTATAAATTGACATAAAGGGTCTATTTGTGATAGAAAAGCCTGATAAATATTTTTACATCTTCAAATATCTTTTATTTGCGACGGCTTGAGTCTTTGGCCGTTTTTATCTTTTTACAGAAACCTCAAACATAAATGGAATAGATATGAAAAGGATTATAAAATTTTTTAGCTCCATTAAATTGGCCATTATTTTGCTCATCTCTCTTGCTTTTACATCCATCATAGGAACTGTAATAGCTCAAAAACAGAACCCTGTTTTGTATGTTCAGCATTATGGAGAAGGTTTATATAAGTTATTCAGGTCTATGGGCTTTTTCGATGTATATCATTCATGGTGGTTTATTCTCCTGTTGATTTTACTATCCATAAATATACTTTTTTGTGCCTTAAGAAGGTTATTAAGGGACTTGAGACATTTGAGATTAAGCCCCACAAGACTTGATGATGAAACGGCCAGGAAATTCAATCTGTCTCATAGCATGATGCTGGATAAGGCCGTTTCTGAATGTAAGGATAAGGTTTTATCTATCATTAAAAAAGATATGGGTGGAACAATAAAACAGGAACAAGGGGAAGAAGGCGGCTTTTTTTTCTTCTCAGAGAAAAACCGTCACAGTTGGACATTTTTTTACCTCACTCATCTAAGCATTTTGATTATACTTTTGGGCGGAATACTCAGCGCAGTTTTGGGAATTAAGGGTTATATGCAGATATTGGAAGGAGAAAAGACCGATAAATTCTATGAGTATGCTTCACAAAATGAGTATAGCCTTGGATTTACTGTAAGATGCGATAAATTTGAGATTGAATACTATCCAAACACAATGCGGCCAAAGGATTACAAGAGCACATTGAGCATCTTGGATCAAGGTAGGGAGATCCTAAAAAAGATTATAGAGGTTAACAAGCCTCTACATTATAGAGGGATGACAATATATCAGTCCAGTTATGGAGAGGATACAAGCTCAGGCAATCTCGTTCTGCAGGTTAAACCAATGAACGCTGAATCAACAGAACTTTTTCAGGAATTTAATGTTGCTGCCGGAGGAAGCTTTGAATTTACAGGTGCAGATGGTATAAAAAGACAGGTTAAGGTTTTGCGGTTTTTGCCTGATTTTGCTATGGATGGCCAGGGAAAGGCGTTTTCCAAGTCCAATCAACTGAAAAATCCCGCTGTTCAGATCATGGTTACAAAAGAGGGTGATACGCCATTCGCACTCTGGTGTTTTCAAGCTTATCCTGATTTTCATATGATCAAGAAGGGGGAATATATCTACACCCTTAAAGGTTACAAAGGAAGAATGTATACGGGCCTTCAGGTAGGAAAGGATCCAGGTATTTGGGTCGTCTGGCTGGGGTGTATATTGCTTATGATAGGGGTAGTCCTGGTGCTTTACTCTTCGCATCAAAGGATATGGATAAGATTAACACCGGAAAAACCTGGATGCGGTCTCCAGATTGTCGGACATGCGGACAAGAACAAGATAGGTTTTGAAAACAAGTTTAAATATATTTGCCAGGAGTTAACTGATTCATTAAAACAGTAACACCAATGGCCATTAGAGCAGAGCTGTTAATTGCGAAAAAATATCTATTTTGAAATAGAAATATCTCTATTTTTAGGAGGTTTTTTATATGTATAATACCCAGTTTTTTGGTTTAGCTATGATAATATATGTGATATCTTCGTTGCTTTATATAATCAATCTGGTTCATCGTCGCATGCACATCGCCAAAATGGCATTTTGGACAGCTTTTGCAGGACTGTCCTGTCACAGCTTCGCCTTAATCTTGCGCACACTTTCATCTTATAGGATGGGAATCGGTCAGCCGCCTTTTACAAACCTATATTCTTCCATGGTTTTCTTTTCTTGGTCGGTAGTTTTGATATATTTGATATTCGAGAAAAAATATGGCTATCAAGCTTTGGGAGCCTTTGTTATGCCTATAGCATTTTTGATATTGGCGTCCACTGCCCTGATGTCTAATCAGATAGAGCCCTTGGTGCCTGCGTTACAGAGTAATTGGCTCCTTATACATGTAGTGACTTGTTTCTTTGGTTACGCGGCATTTGCCGTTGCCTTTGGCGTCAGCATTATGTATCTGGTCAAAAACTATTATGAGGGCTTTGGCGGACAAAATGGCATAATCTCCCTTTTGCCCAGTACACATGTGCTGGATGAATTGGAATATAAGGCTGTAGCTGTGGGATTCCCTTTTTTGACCCTTGGGATAATTACAGGGGCAGCTTGGGCACATTATGCATGGGGCAGCTATTGGAGCTGGGACCCAAAAGAGACGTGGTCTCTTATTACATGGTTTGTGTACGCAGCCTTTTTGCATGCCAGGTTTTCAGCCGGATGGAGAGGGAGACGCACGGCAATCCTGTCTATCCTGGGTTTTCTTTTTGTATTGATGACATATTTTGGGGTCAGCTTTTTGTTAGGTGGTCTGCATAGTTACGCTTGAGTATGATATGGGAAATAGCAAATTATTGCATGGAGTCTTTTTTTTCTTTTTACTTACTTTCCTAATAATAATGCTTCCATACATAGGAGAATCCGCTTCCGTAAGCACAACCCTGGATGCGAAATATGCTCGCACAAATACTGTAAAACCAGGGGAAAAAACGATTGCCAACGAATATAATCCAAGGCTTACGTTTCAATATTCCCATCCCCTGACTATATATACTGATCTTAGTGCTGAGGGAAAATTCGATTACAAAAAAGAAGACAGAAGATATGTTTATAACACGCAGGCGAATGAACTGGAAGATACTGAGACCAGAGAGCCGCAGATAGAATTGAGGTTGAAATCCTTGATTTACGATTTTAAGGCAGGGTTTAAGGAGGTCTGGAACCAGAACCAAACTGAGAACAGGGCATTTGGGCAATTTCTTATACAACCCTCAAAACTGCCTGAGCTTCGGATCAACTATGACCATGACGAAAAACAAGATCAGTACGAGAAGGATAAGATAGCATTGAGGACCACTTACAAACCATCAAGGCCTTTCCTCGTCAAATTGGATTTTAAGCATGAATATACAAAATATGAGGCTATTGAAAATCAGACATCAAATCCTGACATTGAGTCTTTTGATCTAAACGGCGAGGTGACATTCAATCATGTTTTGTCCACCAGGCGGCCTGTCAAATTAGATGCGTCTTATAAGATTGAGAGCATTTATGAGGAAAAAAAGGATGCGCCTGAGCCGCCAAACAGGGATGAATTGCTTCAAACGATAAGGGGCAAGTTTACTTATAAGCCTACAGAAAGTACTGATATGAGCATGGAATATGAGAACAAGACAAAGGATGACAATCAAGGGGGTAATGATAATAGCGACCAGGAGTTTCAATTCAATATAAGTCAAAAAATATGGGACTGGTTGTCTGCTGCTGGCAAGATAAGAAAAGAGACAAAAGAGGAACGTGATGAGGCAGCAGGGCTTGTCGCCGGTGTCAAAGATACAGAGAAATTGACCTTGCAGGGTCAGGTAAGGGCAGTGCCCACCGACTGGTTTCAGCTTACTTTAAAGGCGATTGATGAAAGAATTGACGAAAGATTCGAACTGACAGACCCCAATGATATACCTGAAAGAAAGGATAAAGCTATTCTCGAAGGCAGTTTGAGATCGGATTTTCCCAATCTTTTAAATTTTTATCAGACGTTGGACTATAAGACAGTTAACGAGAACAAACAAGAAAGCCCCTATACGGAAGAGGAGCGTTTTTCCTTGAAGTGGTCGCTGAATCCTATTAACAAGCTTACTTTAAAACCTGAATATTCGCGTTCAATTACCAGAAATATCAAGGAAGATAAGAGGGAAAATACAAACGAATACAATTTTTCAGTCGACTATGACCTCGACCTGAATGATTATTTAAAATTAAGCATTTCTCATAAGACCGGGAGAAAGGATATAAAAAGTTATTTACATGATGCCGATTCCTCGACCCGCAGGGAGACGAACGACGACAGCTCACTGGATGTTGATTTTCAGCCATATGACACCTTATTTATTACCTCCCAGGTTACCAGAAAAGATTCAAGGATTGAAGGTGAAAGACCGAGTGAAGAGATGTCTTACTCTTTAAAATTTGATTGGACGGTTACTCCTTTCACATGGAGCACAAGCTATAAGTATAATGACAAAACTCAAACTAATGATACAGAAACGTTTGAATCCAAGTTGATCTTTAGTTTTTCCGATTATACTGTAGAGGGGGAATATAAATTTACACAGACATTTATGCCAGAAAAGGATATGGAAGATATAATAACCATTCGTTTCAAAGCAGTATTTTGATATCACCGAATTTGTTCTTTAAAACAGCATGTTCTTTTAATCAGCTTGACACTAGAAATATCGCAGTGTTAGAATCGTTTTTTATATTATGTCGAGGCCCATTCAACTTTATTGTTTGAAATAAAAAGTCAATTACTTATAGCTTAAAGCTCAAGGTAATCAAGATAATAAGGAGGACTAAAGGATGTTTAATTTTGAAAAGAAAACTGTAGCCTTTTTGGGGGTATTTTGCATCTTAATTCTGCTTGTCGCTTACGGTTGCGGAACCATGAACAGCGCTACATTTTTTGCAAAACCCGTGGTCGCACCCGAGATTGTGACCTATCGTGCATGGAATCCTAATAGAACAGTATGTGTCCTCCCTTTCGAAAATATCAGCAAGGATACCGATGCCGACACAAAGGTCAGGGAAATATTCGTAACAGAGCTGTTCATTGCCCATCTATTCAGAGATATTGTCGATATTGTGGAGGCAAATGCCGCATTAATGAGCCTCAGGATCAGAAAGCCTAATTCGCTTGACAAGGAGACTATCAAAGCACTTGGGGAAAGATTGGGCGCTGATTATCTGATTTTGGGTGTGGTAACTGAATATAGCTACGGGAAGGGCAAGGAATCAGGGGCAGAAGTTGGTGTAAGTATAAGGATGATTGATGCAGGAAACGGAAATATCCTCTGGACTGCCAATAATTTTAAGATAGGGACTAATTCCTTAAGCCGTGTTTTGGGAATAAGCCAGGGGCCAAGCCCCATGGAATTGACCCGCCAGGTCGCTGAAGAGATTGTTTCAGCTCTTAAATATGAAATAAGTCAACAGAAACGGCTATATGATCGTTCCAAGGGAGGACAAGGTGGCGGCATATTCGGTATCTTCGGAGGTTCTGAAGGCCCGTCCGAAAAGGTGGAATTCAGAAGATAATCATTCAAATCCCCGTCATAATGTTTTTTGCAGGCATGATGCCTTTATTATTCTGTATTTTCTAACCATTTTCTTTATTTCTATAGTTTTTTATTCAAAACTGAGCTATGCGGAAAGAAGAAGAACGGAGGATACGGAAGGGCTTGTGCCAATGAATCCAAATACACCCTATATAACGGATTTTTATTCAGATCAGAATTTTTCTTCCACTAAAGATAAAGAGCCATCGCCTCCTGCCAAACCTGTCAGGCCGCCTTTAGGCTTTTATGAATACCGGTTTTATAAAAGTTTCGGCGGTTCCGGGATGGGACACGGATATTTTGAATATCCTGTCGATATAGATGTCGACCGTGATGACAATATCTATGTATGTGACAGGGATGCGGGAAGGATTCAGGCGTTTGATTCTGAAGGTAACTTTGAAGAGGAATGGGACCGCCTTGATATTGAGGGTGATATACCATTTGGACAGAAAGGCTCGATGGATAGGCCGGAGGCCTTATGTGTTGACTACAAGGACAGGATTTGGAAAATTGTTATATATGTGGCGGATACAAGAAATAACCGTATCCTTCAGTTTAACAAGGATGGAAAATTGGTTGACCCAAATAGCGGGGATGAAATAAATGAGTACGAAAAAGAAAAGATTAACCGATGGAAAGATTTGACTGAAAAAAAGGTGCTTTTATGGGGAGAATTCGGTTCAAGACAAGGTCAATTCCATCATCCTGCGGATATTGCCGTTGATGGGCGCGGTAATTGCTATATCCTGGATTCCAGAAATTCCAGGATTCAGTGCTTTAACGATTCGGGTGAGTTTAGGCATGAGTGGGGCGGATTCGGGTCAGGTCCAGGGAGTTTTTTAAAACCTATAAAGCTGGCATATGATCAGAGCGGATTCGGGTCTATATGGGTCATAGACAGCAAAGATGGCAGGCTGCATCAATTTGATCTGGATGGAAATTTTATTAGGGCACTTATTCCAAAGGATAATGGCCAAAAACCCCTTCCAAAACCAACAGCCCTTTGCTTTGATACCCAGGGTTTCGCGTATTTAACAGACAGCAATCTAAACATGATTTTTAAATATAATAATGACTTAGAGTTTGTGCAATGCTGGGGGAAAGAAGGAACAGGGCCAGGGGAATTCAAAGGCCCGGCTGGTATTGTTGTGGACAAAGAAGATCGTGTCCTTGTTGTGGACTCTGGGAATTCGCGAGTACAGATATTCACCCCCTTTCAGACGTATAATTAATCACACTCTGGATTTTGATTTAAGCAATCATAGACATCTTTTAAGACATTCAAAGAAATCTCCGCCATAGCTTGGCTCATTGCCTTTGCCAAGGCAGTTGGACTTTTTTGTTCACAGGGTTTAGTAATATTGTAGGTTTTTTGAAAAAAATGCCCTTTGCCTGCTTCATGCCGGCGATCCTCGTGCATTAGAATGAAACTGAGTGATAATACAGCCTTCCAGCCTTCATCCGTGTCCCATACAAAGAATTCATCCACCGAGCCTGAAATCTTATATGAGGATTGAAATTCGCTGTTATACGGAAACACCGCCTTGAAAAGACCTGATTGTCTTATGTCCCTGTATAAAAAATGGGCGCAAAGATCGCCTGGATTATCGCTCCATTTATGGTATACATAAGCATTTCTTTTAAAGGATCCATCCCTGTAAATGATCCTGTCTGTGTCATACGTGGGGGCGACACTAAAACGCTCGATCTTTAGAAAAACGGGGAGGGTTTTATATCCTGCCATTAGGAGAGGCTCGTATTCAAGGGTATAATAATTGATTTTATAATTCGGCTGTTTAAGGTTTACGCAACCACACAGAAAAGGTGTGAGAAAAAGGAAAAAAAGGACAGTCATTTTTTTATAGAGTTTCATCTTAAATCTCCTTTGGTATTTTCATCCCCTTTTTGTGAATCTGAGATTCATGAGCGCTTTAATTATCTTTCAGTGCCAACAGAGTCGATATCTCTGGGTGGAGGCGGTTCTCCGAACAACAGTTTAGATGGATGGTCAGAAAGCATTTCTAATAGCTTGTTCAGGCTTTCGCTTGCCTTTTGGAGACTCTGAGCGGTAAACAAAAGCCGGTTTTTGAGCTGAGCTACTGAATCATCTGTAGCGCTAACCAACAAAGATCCCTTTTCCAAAAATGTATTGGCATTTCTCATGGCAAGCCTGAAATCATCAAGGGCTGTTTTGACTGTATCCTCATTGGAGGCGATAATACCATCCAACCTGGTCAGCCCAGTGTTTGCCTTGTCCATAAGGTTATTAAGGTTCAGGCTGCCCTCCTCAACTGATGCCAAGATCTTGTCCCATCTTTTTTGGTCAAATATCATTCCTATATTTTCAACGGATGATTCAATATGTGTTGAGATGCCTTTTATATTGGCGTCTTCAATCATGCGGTTTGTGTTGTCAAGGGTAAGTTTTATTTTGTTGGCTATCTCTTTAAGATCAACGGATTTGATTTGGGTCAGGATTTCATCAATGCTGCTAATGAGTTTACTGATCTCCGATGGTTTTGATGCAACTATAGGATGATCCGAAGGGAAAGAAAGGGGAGGGGACATATCGGATTCGTCCTTTTTCCGCCTGTCCAATTCAACAAACATGCTGCCTGTAATGCCGACTGTTTTAAGCTGGGCTACTATATCCTTGTCCAGCTTTTGGCTGGTCTCTATCTTTAACACAACCTGAATAAGCTTTGAGTCAGGGGCCACTCCAATACGCTCTACTCTGCCGATATAAACTCCCCTGTATTTTACAGGTGAGTCTATATCAAGGCCCTGAACGGATTCGTTGAAATAGGTTGAATAATATTGGCCCTTTTGAAAAAAACGGGACATCCCCAGCCCTATTAAGGTTAAAACAGCAATGACTATCCCCGATGCTACAAAAATCCCGACCATCAACCTTGTTCTTTGTGAAGCCATTATTTAAACCCCTTCTAAGAGATCATCTTTGACCCTGAGGCACGGTTTAAGAATTGTCTGACAAATTGGTCTTGGCTGTGATCCCGCAAATATCTTGGATCGCCTTCAGCGATAATTCCTTTGCTTTTTTTGTCGAGCATGATTACCCTGTGCGCTATAGCAAAGATGCTCGGAAGCTCATGTGTTACAATAATTATTGTTGTGCCCAGATTCTTATTGATTTGAATAATCAGGTCATCCAAACCTGCGGATGTAACAGGGTCAAGCCCGGCGGACGGCTCATCAAAAAAAAGGATCTTTGGATTGAGGGCCATTGCCCTAGCAAGGCCAGCCCTTTTTTTCATTCCTCCGCTTATTTCAGATGGATAATGTTCTCCATAACCGCCCAGATTAACAAGATTCAGCTTCATCTTGACCATATCATCGATGGAAGCCCTTTTCAGGTCTGTGTATTCCCTGATAGGCAGGGCTACATTTTCTGCTAGTGTCATGGAGCCGAATAGGGCGCCATTTTGATAAAGGACCCCGAGCTTCCGCAATATCTCTTGAAACCTTGCCTCATCACATTGAAATATATCGTCGCCATCGATAAATACCTTGCCCGATTGTGGCTGCATAAGCCCGATAAGATGTTTCAGCAAAGTGGTCTTGCCGCAACCGCTTCCACCCAGGATGACAAATATCTCTCCCTCATAAACATTGAATGATACGCGTTCAAAGATAACATCCGTACCGTATGAGGCAAACAGATCTTTGACCTGTATTATGGCCTCTTTTCCCTTGTCTTGCATTTTCTGTTTTTAACCTGATTTTGAATGAGACAAATTCATCTTTATCCCCAATATCGCAGTATAATAGAAAATATGGAGTCAGACAAAATGATCAAAAAGATACTGCTTACAACCGCTGATGTGGTGGCCTGACCAACGGCCGCAGCCCCTCCCTTGACCTGAAATCCCCTGAGACAACCTATCCAGGCTATAAGAAGCCCAAAAACGCCGCTTTTCATGAGTCCCCAATATACGTCAAAAATCGTAAGAGTTTGAATTGTTTGAGCGATATAAGCATTTGCAGTGAGATCCAGCATGAATACACCGACTATAAGGCCTCCTGATATGGCAAACAGGTCGGAAAAAAGGGTCAGTATAGGCACCATGACCACCGAGGCTATGATTTTGGGAACCGCAAGAAAACGGGTTGTATCGAATCCCATAGTGAACAGCGCGTCAACCTCTTCATTAATCTTCATTGTGCCTATCTCTGCGGCAAAGGCAGAGCCTGATCTGCCTGCAACGATAATAGCGGTCATGATAGGTCCAAGTTCACGGGTCATTGCCATGCTTACAAGCGATGCCACATAGATGTTTGCGCCGAATTCCTTAAGCTGGGCTGAGGACATAAAAGCCATGATCAGGCCAAGAAGAAAACTGATAAGCGCTACAATAGGAAAGGCGTCAACGCCTGTTTTTTGCATATATGCAAAAGTGTCGTCCATTCTCAAGGATTTCGGGTGCAGAAAGGTATGCAGAAGGGCAAGGCATACAGAACCAATAAAGGATATCATATACTTAAGATCATAAAGCTGCTTCAAGGTTGCATCGCCAAGGCGGACAAAAATGCAGGGGGATTGTTTTTTAACATAAGATACATTTTCCTCAAGTTCATCGAAATTGACCAAGGAGAGAGTTTTGTTTGTCTTATCATTTAGATTTATAAGATGAAAACTCCCATTTCTGCCGGCAGCCCAATTTTTTAATTCCAAAAGCACCAACGCCCCGAAATCATCCATATAGGTTATCCCTTCAAGATCAACAAAAAGGGATGTGCAAGTCTTCTGGTCACTCAAAAGTTGTTTTAATCCTTTGATCATGCCTGATGCGTTTGATGCGTCCATTTTCCCCTGGATTTTAAGGGTTATTCCACCAGCATCCGTTTCAAAAATCTCATATTGACAGGATTTGATATCTTTAGAATTTTTCATCAGGTTGTAGCCCCTTGAACTCAAATTTTTTCAATCCCTCCTCATCAATACAATATTCATCCTCAAGCAATGCCGTATCCATCTGAAATATTAACCACCCGAGGAATTCTTTATTTTTATAGGTTTCAAAGGCTGCTTCTATGCCTCTGTTGCCCATTGGATTCTCTTTGTTGGTCCTGTAGAGGGTAAGCACCTTAAATAAAGATTTATCACTGCCTTGAAAATCAATGCCTGCATAAGCTGTTTCCCAGCATTTTTAAGGGAGTCTTTGGTCAATTGTTCTCTCAAGTTGTATTTTTTCGCATTGAGGGCCTGACAATCCTTCGATATCTTTATCAAGAATCAGGTCCCACTGCCCGCCATACAATTTTTAGGCAGCGCAGTTCCAGGCCGTGATTTTACCCTCGCTGTCTGTCAAGACGACAGCGTCCGGAAGCTGATCACAAAACTCTTTAAGGCCATAAAGCACCTGACTTGTTTCTCTTAGTCTTTGAGCAAGAAGCCTGGTCAGATCTTCGGCCACATCAGGATATCCATGAATGAAGGCCGATATCTCTTCTTTGGGTATGCACAGGGTATTTACGGGGCCTTTTGCCTTGACTGTTGCCGTTCTTTTATCGTCAAGCAAAGATGACATCTCCCCAAAAAGGGAACCGATTGAATTGATCTCAGATATTTTCTTGTTTCCATTTAAAACATCGAGTTCCCCGGAGACTAAAATATACAGGTCTTGCGAGGCATCGCCTTCAAGGAATATTATCTGCCCTGCATTGAAGGAGACAAGATATTTATCTAAATCAGAATTGTTAATAATCTCATCCAGCATATACAGAGTTTATCAGAGGCCTTCTCATATGTAAAATATTCTAATAAAGATATAGATCCATTTTGATCTACGAGACTATCATTTTGTAATATCAAAATGATAATGTCTGAGATCATTATCCGAGACTATCATTTTTGACAAGGATTGAAATTTTGTTTATAATTTTATTATATGGATAAAGCGAATTCCAACTATCGCTCAAATCTGGGTTCCTTTTCAATCAAATTTACAGCCAAAGGCAATACAGTTTCCTGTTAAAAACCTCACCACCAGGACATATAATTTCGCAACCATATCCTCAGGATTATATGTAAAAGATATTTTGCAGTCGGAGGTGAATTATAAAAAGATCCAGCTCCCTGGCGGAAAGATTTTTGGCAACAAAGGAGAACCAGGACTCCCTGGTTTTACCCGTCTGGTTGCGGTGCCAAAAGGTGCCAATGTTCTGGTGAATATAATTGAAGGGAATACTCAGATACTTGACAATTATATGATATATCCTGTCCAGGAGACCCCTGAGGATAACCTTGATTATATACAACCAGCCTTTGCCATAAATCAAAAAATATATCAGAGCAATCTCGCTTATCCGGAGGTCCTTTATTCCCTTGAATATGACTGGGTGCGGGGGTGCAAAATAGCCAAGATTAACGTGCATACGGCAAGATATAATCCTGTTCAAAAAAGGCTTTATTATTATCCTAATCTGGAAGTGGATATTCAGTTTGAGGGAGGGGATGATCAGACCTATATCGCCTTTGAAAACAAGTCAAGATTTTTCGAATCCATTTATGCCCAGGCATTTCCCAATTATTCCATAGCTGTTTCGAACATTGCCGATCTGATCGACATGCCTTCGCTGAATGGAAGAGCGAAAAAGGATTCCTGACCAAAGTGGTTACACTGGATGACATTAATGTTTCTGAGGGAGGCACGACAGCGGCTAATATTAGGGCTTATATAAATAGGATATATAATACCCAACACCTCAGTTATGTCCTGTTGTTCAAGTAAGCCGCTACGCGGCAGTCAAACAGTCAAAACCCCTGTGTTTATCATCGAATAACAGAACCATATTGAATAAGTAAA
>JAFGSM010000127.1 GCA_016934595.1 bacterium
CAAGGTACTATTATCTTTGACAAATTACCATTAATCTTTTTCCCGGACGCTCTATTACATATTTCCACTTGTTATTGAGCTATTACCACTTGTAAGTAATCTTGATCCTTAATATCTGAATTAATGAAAACTTGATAGAATCAGTCATAATGTGATATCATAAAATCATTTGAAACCCGGTTTACAGTCCGTCCTTGATGGGTGTCCTACCAAGACGCAGGGGTTCTCAAAAAATCTTTTCTGTATATGGGATGATTCTAATTCGTTTTTTAACGGGTTGGCCCCCAAATTTGCTGGAATATTCATTAAAAATGCCCGGCAGACAAACAGGTCTTCGGGGCAATTGGCGATTATTTTAATATTCCTGCATGAGCTGAAGGTTCATGCAGATCTTTACAAAACTGGCGAGGTAAATAATGGAGCAAGGCAAGAAAGAAGAATTACAGAGGAGCAAAGGGAATAAATCTGTTGTCTGGGAATATGTAGAAGCTATTATCATAGCTATTATTTTGGCCTTTATAATCAGGAAATTTGTCATTCAGGCATATAAGATTCCCTCTGGCTCTATGCTTGAGACCTTGCAGATCGGAGACCATATCCTAGTGAATAAATTTGTTTTCAGTTTCAAGGATCCCAAAAGGGGAGATATCATAGTGTTTAAGTACCCGGGTGACAAAAAGAGGGACTTCATTAAGAGGCTGATTGGATTGCCTGGTGAAACAGTGGAAATAAGGGACAAAAAGGTTTTTGTCAATGACGTTCAGATGGATGAGCCATATGTAGTTTACAAGGACCATAGCAATGTGTTCAACAAAGACCACTTTGCATATTATTATGACTCTTATGCAAGGAATAGAGACAATTTTGGCCCTATAACCATTCCGGAAAACAAATATCTTATGTTGGGAGATAACAGGGATTTCAGCCAGGATAGCAGATATTGGGGATTGCTGGACAGGGAACTGATTGAGGGCAAGGCCCTTATTATTTATTGGTCATGGAATGGGGATGAAACCAGCCTTATCAATAAGGTAAGATGGAACAGGATCGGGATGTTATTGCATTAGTTTGCCCAGAAGGATAGATTCTATTTTATGCTTCATGTTGCCGCAAAGAAGCATGAGCGTTTGTCTCTTTATCTTTAATCCTTTTTTCTATTCAAGTCGTTGTTAATTTTTTCCGCCCAGTGGGCGATAATTTGAGAAGGAGCTGTAATATGTCAATTCGAAAAGCCATATTCCCAGCGGCTGGTTTGGGCACCAGATTTCTCCCTGCAACCAAATCCTCACCAAAGGAGATGCTGCCTTTAGTTGACAAGCCAATGATACAGTATGTAGTTGAGGAGGCGGTGAAATCTGGCATCAAGGATATAACCATTGTTACTGGCCGAAGGAAACAGGCCATAGAGGATTTTTTTGATATCTCTTTTGAGCTGGAGCATGAATTGGAGAAAAAAGGCAAGAAGGAACTGCTGGATGAGATGAAACAGATATCCAACATGGCTGTAGTCTCCTATATTCGCCAAAAGGAGCCCCTTGGCCTTGGGCATGCCATCTGGGTCGCCCGTGACCTTGTGGGGTCTGAAACATTTGCGGTTTTGCTGGGCGATGACATAATAGATTCGGAAGTCCCATGCCTTAAGCAGATGATCGACGTGTATAATAAGTATAAATGTTCCGTGCTTGCTGTACAAAGAGTAGCCAAGAAGGATATATCGAAGTATGGGGTGATCGATGCACATAAGCTGGAAAGCAATGTTTATCACGTTCAGGATATGGTCGAAAAGCCCGAAGCATCAAATGCCCCTTCTGATCTGGCTATTATAGGCAGGTATATACTTACCCCTGAAATATTCGATTGTCTGGAGAAGACAAAGGAGGACAAAAGCGGTGAGATTCAGCTTACAAACGGGCTGCGCCTACTGAGGAAAAAGCAGGCCATTTATGCGTGTGAATTTGAAGGGGAAAGATATGATGCAGGAAGCAAGATCGGGTTTTTAAAAGCAACCGTGGAGTTCGCCCTCAAAAGGGATGATTTGGCCGGAGAGTTCAAGGAATATCTTAAGAAAATGGCGGCCCAATATCTGGATTTGCCCGTTTTAAATACCCCAAAAAGCCGATGAAGAAAATGAAAAGCGGTTGTCAAATAAAAACTATCATGAAAGCGGTTGTCAAAAATGATTGTTGTTAGCCGAATTAGGAGGTTGTGAAATGGCCGATCATGGGTCTCAAAAAGGGCAGGGCTCGGCAAATGTTCCAAGTCATATGCCTCTATTGCCGGTCCGTGACATAGTTGTATATCCCTACATGATTTTGCCTCTATTTGTTGGACGGGATAAGTCGATTAAGGCGGTTGAAGAATCTATGGCATCCTATGACAGGAAGATATTTTTAACCGCTCAAAAGGATTCACAGGTTGAAGAACCAAGCCCCGGCGATATATATAATTTCGGGACTATTGCCAATATTATCAAGCTGCTTCGTCTTCCGGACGGAAGAATAAAGATACTGGTTCATGGCATCATGCGTGGCGAGCTGCAGAAGTTTAAGGAATATGATCCCTATTTCCTGGTAAAGGTAAGGCAGGTGCATGAATCGGATATGAGCGAGCATACGCTGGAGGTCGAGGCGTTGATGAGAAACGTAAAGGCCCAGTTAGAGAGGAGTGTGAGTCTCGGAAAGGCGCTTTTGCCTGATGTCGTGGTCATTGCCATGAATATAGAAGATCCTGGGAAATTGGCCGATCTTATTGTTTCCAATCTTTCCCTGAAGATAGAGGAGTCTCAGAGAGTGCTTCAGACGATCAATGCCATTGAAAGGCTGAAACTCGTAAGCGAATTTCTTGCCAAGGAGCTTGAGCTTTTGGCCATGCAAAAAAAGATTCAGTCTCAGGCAAAGGATGAGATGGACAAGGATCATAGGGAGTATTTCCTTAGGCAGCAGTTAAAGGCCATTCAGCAGGAGCTGGGTCAGACAGATCAAAAGACGGCAGAGATCGAAGAAATGAAACAGAAGATACTAAAGGCGCAGATGCCCAAAGAGGTGGAAAAAGAGGCGACAAAACAACTGCTCAGGCTTGAGAGGATGCATCCGGAGGCTGCCGAGGCGGGAATGGTGCGCAATTATCTTGAATGGCTGATAGATCTTCCGTGGAGCAAGCAGACAGAAGACAATCTTGACATACAGCAGGCATCAAAGGTGCTTGACGAGGATCACTACGATCTTGAAAAGGTTAAGGAGAGGATACTCGAATACCTGAGCGTCAGAAAGCTAAAAGACAGGATGAAGGGGCCTATACTTTGTTTTGTCGGTCCTCCGGGTGTTGGCAAGACCTCTCTCGGGAAATCCATAGCAAGGGCATTGGGCAGAAAGTTTGTGCGTATCTCACTCGGAGGCGTTCGGGATGAAGCCGAAATCAGGGGACATAGAAGGACATACATAGGTTCACTTCCAGGCAGGATCATTCAAGGCATTAAGCAGGCAGGAACCAACAACCCTGTCTTTATGATGGATGAGGTTGACAAGGTAGGCTCGGACTTCAGGGGGGACCCTTCAGCCGCGCTCCTTGAAGTGCTTGATCCTGAGCAGAATTATGCCTTTTCCGATCATTATCTGGAGGTGCCGTTTGATTTGTCCAATGTGATGTTTATTACAACAGCAAATCTGTTGGATCCGATACTTCCAGCCTTCAGGGACCGTATGGAGATCATTCATCTTTCAGGCTACACTGAGATGGAAAAGCTAAAGATAGCCGAAAGGTATCTTATCCCCAAACAACTGGAAGAAAACGGAATAACCTCCAGTCATCTGGTATTTCATAGCAAGGCCATCCTTGGGATTATCACTGAGTATACCAGAGAGTCCGGGGTCAGGAACCTGGAAAGGGAGATCGCATCGGTTTGCCGTAAAAGGGCCAGAAAGTTGGCGGAAGGCGATGGCGGGCTTGTACATGTCACCACAAGAAATCTTCAAAGATATTTGGGGATCTCTAAATTTAAGAATAGCGATGAATATAATGATGATACGGTTGGACTGGCAATAGGCCTTGCCTGGACAGAATCCGGAGGGGATATCATACATGTTGAGGCATCGACGATGAAAGGGAAGGGAAATTTGACATTGACCGGCCATCTTGGGGAAATCATGAAAGAATCCGCCCAGACGGCCCTTAGCTTTGCCCGTTCAAAATGTGAAGCCTGGGGGGTAAAAGAGTCTGCCTATATGGATAGAGACATACACATCCATGTGCCAGCAGGCGCCATACCTAAGGACGGCCCGTCTGCAGGGATAACGATGGCTACAGCTATCGTTTCTGTCTTGTCCGATACGCCGGTTCGTAAAAATATTGCCATGACAGGGGAAATCACGCTCAGAGGCCGTGTGCTGCATGTAGGTGGGCTTAAATCCAAAGTGCTTGCTGCAAAAAGGGCAGGGATCAATACTATAATTGTCCCTGAAAAAAATAAAAACGATATAGAAGACCTGCCGCCCGAAGTAAGATCAAAGATTACATTCGCTTATGTCAGGCATATAGACGAGGTTTTGGAACTGGCATTAAAGAGGGATTCTGCCAAAGAAGCCATAAAACCAAAGCTTATAAATCCCTGATTAGTCAGTCGTCTGACGAACAGAGCTTTACAATAGTCGCACCCCAAGAACCTGCATCCGGAGTAGCCGTATGAAATGATTTGACAAGGGAAGACCGTTTCAAGGCGCTGTGCACTATTTGCCTTAAGGTTCCTGTGCCTTTACCATGGATAATCCTCACCTCGCTAAACCCCAATCTATGACATTCTTCAAGATAGTCTTCCAGAAGCATCTTTACCTCTTTGGGTTGGAATGTATGAAGATCGAGGGAATCAGTAATAGGGATATGAACAGGCCCTGTTGGGTTACAATCAGATATTTTATCTTTTGACATAGCTTGTATTTTTCCCTTATAGCGGCATATATTTCTGCATTTATAAAACTTAATAAAGCGGCTACAGGCCCGAATCCGTTCCCCCTAGCACAGGCGCCCTGAATAACCCCGGTTTTTTCTTTTTGACAGCAGGTTTCGGCACAGTCTTAACTGGCTTAGGCGGAGTAGCATAGAGCCATTTATCCATATTTGGATGGCACCAAAGGCAGTGCTGAAAAATATCCTCATCCTTTAAAATCCTTGTCCCTGTAGGCGATCTTAAGTAGCCTATGTTCTCGTTAGATGGATGAGGATCATGACACCCCATGCAGGAGAGGAGGCTTTTTTGTCCCCCGAACCCTTTCGCCTGATCAGGCAGTTTAACTAGAAATGGTTCAATTCCAAAGGGGTGTTTTTTCTCAGGATCGATTTGTCTTATCCCTTTCCCATAAGTGGGATCTGAATGACACATCATACAAAGGGCATCGATCTTGTCCATATCTTCCCCAGTGTGAGGATTTTGTATATCGTTTTTTATGGTTTCAGGAAAAAGGGCAAGGTCTTTGGCAGAATGAACCCCATGGCACATAGAACAGTCTTCGTGCCCCTGGCCTGCTAATGCCGGTTTTGAAATATTTCTTAAGGATACCATTTCTGTTGAGACAAGACATAACAACAGGATTACTAAGATAACAAACATCCTGTATATTATCATAGAATAATACTGGCCTTTTATATAAACCTTGGATTGCATAATTTTATGTTTTTGATCCCTTGACCCCTTTTACGTTCTGTTAATTATATCATTAGTTAAATAATTTAACTAATGATAAGCAAACAGACTAAATGTAGAAAGTGTGGTAGATGCTCAATATCCTGTGGAAATATTAAGTCGTTGTCATTTATAGATATGTTTCCCTTAACATATTGAACAGTTACAAAGTGTGAAATAAAATTCATAATTCCAAACCCAAAATAAAGATAATAAAAACAATAAAATAAGTTGAAAATAAGCAAAATATAAATAATTAAATGAAAGGAAATACATAAAATATAAAATAATCATTGAGATTTTAATATCAACCGGCCACAGCCATATTATTAATAAATAGAATAATATAGTTATAATA